>JAKALJ010000020.1 GCA_021813175.1 bacterium
CGGCATTCTCTAGCCCATCTTTTGGCGGCGGCGGTGCTGGAACTTTACCCTGGCACTCTGCACACTATCGGACCATCCATAGAGGACGGCTTTTACTATGATTTTGAATTTAAATCTCCGGTGTCGGACAAAGACCTGCCTAAAATAGAAAAGAAAATGAAGGAAATTTTGCCCGCTTGGAAAGAATTTATCCGCGAAGAAAAGAGTGAAAAAGAAGCTAAAAAATATTTCAAAGACAATCCGTACAAGCTGGAATTGATTGATGAAATATCGGAGAAGGGCGAAAAAATAACTTTCTATGCCTGTGGCGGTTTTACCGACTTGTGCCGCGGCGGACATCTGGAAAACCCAAGCAAGGATATCGCTCTCGGGTCTTTCAAGCTGGACCGGGTGGCCGGCGCCTACTGGCGCGGAGATGAGAAGAACAAGATGCTCACCCGCATTTACGGACTGGCGTTTGAGAGTAAAGAAGGACTTGCAGAATACCTGAAACAGCGGGAGGAAGCGGTAAAGCGGGATCATCGGAAGATAGGCAAGGAATTAAAGATATTCACTTTTGACGAAGACGTGGGACCCGGACTG
Organism: bacterium; assembly: GCA_021813175.1. Classification (GTDB taxonomy): domain Bacteria; phylum Patescibacteriota; class Minisyncoccia; order Phycocordibacterales; family UBA9973; genus UBA9973. Next base: position 583 of record JAKALJ010000020.1, read on the forward strand.
CCTCTGTGGCTGCCGAACGGCGCGATCATAATAGAAGAACTGGAAAAATTGGCCAAGGAAACCGAAAAGGCAGCCGGATACGTGCGGGTACGCACTCCGCATATTGCCAAGGATTCCATGTATGTGCGGAGCGGGCACTTGCCGTATTACCAAGAGAGTATGTTCCCTCCCATGGAATATGAGGGTGGAAAGTATTATTTGAAAGCGATGAATTGTCCGCACCACCACAAGATCTTCGCTTCCGAAAGCAGGAGCTATAAGGATTTGCCCTTGCGCTTGGCGGAATATGGCACTTGCTACCGGCACGAGAAATCCGGGGAGTTGTTCGGCCTGATGCGAGTCAGGATGCTTTCTATGAATGACGCGCACATTTATTGCGCCGAGGAACAATTCGCCGGCGAATTCCGGGCAGTGAACGAAATGTACCTGAAGTATTTCAAAATTTTCGGCATTCAAAAATACGTGATGCGTTTTTCCACTCACGATCCGAGGAAACTCGGAGAAAAGTATGTGGACGAGCCAGAATTATGGAAAAAAACAGAAGAAATGGTAAGGGAAGTTTTAATAGAATCAAGGATACCCTATGTGGAAATCCCGAACGAAGCGGCTTTCTATGGACCGAAGATAGACGTGCAAGTCTGGAGCGCCATCGGCCGGGAATTCACCCTAGCAACCAACCAAGTGGATTTCGCCGTGCCTAAAAGATTCAACCTGACCTATGCCAGTAAGGGTGGCAAGGAAGAAACACCTCTGTGTATCCACCGGGCCCCGCTCGGCACCCATGAAAGGTTCATCGGCTTTCTGATCGAGCATTATGCCGGAGCCTTTCCCCTCTGGCTTTCTCCCGTGCAATTAATAATCCTGCCAATTTCTACTGAAAAGCATTTGGCTCATGCCAAAGAAGTTTTCGCGGAACTGGAAGGCGCCGGCCTTCGGGCGGAATTGGATGAGTCCGGCGAGACTTTAGGCAAGAAAATCCGCGAAGCGAAGATGCGGAAGATTCCCTATCTTATCGTCATCGGAGATAAAGAAAAAGAAGGCAAAACCCTGACTGTGGAAAAGAGAAACGGTGAAAGGCTGGAAAATATTTCCGTCTCTGCCTTAGTAAAAAAACTACTTGAAGAAATAGAGGAAAAGAAAAGCTAGTCCTTCTTCCTTTAGCGCAGACACGAACACCAGCTGTAAGTGCCATCAGGGCTTTTGGTTGTTGGCCCGGGGTATGGCCCGCAGGCGACATACGGTTCCTGAGCGACAGTGCTCATGTAAAACATAAGTACCGCCTTGGTGTCCGTCGGACAAGCCGAGTCGGCGCCCGGACGATAATAATAAGCCTGATATTGAGTGGAGTTAATGGGATCTATAATTAGGGCGGGCATATCTCCGTCCGTTACCAAATTATTCATAAAGGTGGTGGCGTTTCCATAGCTTGTGGCCCAACCAGTTGCATCTACCGGGTCAGCCGGGGGAAAATCATTATTGTGATTGTTTTGATAAAGATTGACTGCTTCCGCGAGGGAACGCATGTCGGTGAGACGCCTGGCGTCCAATCCTTTTGATTTAGCGTCTTTTAAGGAAAAAATAATGACCGCCGCCAGCACCCCGATGATAGCTACCACAATCAATAGCTCCATCAAGGTGAACCCGTTCCGGCTGCTTACCAAAGAATGTTTTTTAAACATAATATCAATTATAACTTATAATACTTATATATCAATCTCAGCCAGTTTGGCGTTCGACTGGATGAAGGATTTGCGGGGCAAAACGTCCGACCCCATCAGAATATCAAAGACTTTGTTCGCCTCTTCGGCGTCCTTAATGTTCACTTGTTTGATAATGCGTTTTCCCGGATCCATGGTGGTTTCCCACAATTCTTCCGGATTCATTTCACCCAAGCCCTTGTAGCGCTGGATATGGACTTTGTTTGCTTTACCTCTTAGAACCTCCGATTCTTTTTCTTCCGGTCCTTCCTCCACGATTTCGCTCCCCGCGGCGCCGTCCATACTTTCCGCTTCTTGAACATCCAATATCTCCGCATCCTTACCCGCTATCCTGTCCCGTTCTTCATCCGAGTACGCATAAAAAATTTCTTTTCCTTTCTTAATCTTGAAAAGAGGGGGTTGGGCGATATAGATGTATCCCGCTTCTATCACCTGCCGGAAATATCTATAAAAAAGTGTGAGCAAAAGGGTGCGAATATGAGCTCCGTCCACGTCCGCGTCGGTGGCGATAATTATTTTATGATAGCGAATCTTGGAAAGATCAAAAGTGTCCCCGAGAGAGGTGCCAAGGGCGATTACTAGAGCTTTCACTTCCTTAGAGGCAAGCATTTTGTCTATGCGAGCGCGCTCCACGTTCAAAATTTTTCCGCGCAGAGGCAGGATTGCCTGAATTCTGCGGTCCCGCCCCTGCTTCGCGCTACCGCCGGCGGAGTCGCCTTCCACAAGGAAAAGTTCCGATTCGCTAGCATCCCGGCTCTGGCAGTCAGCCAGTTTCCCGGGCAAAGTCATGCCTTCCAAGGCGCCCTTGCGCAAGACGGAGTCTTTGGCAGCTTTGGCTGCTTTGCGCGCCTTCATTGCCAGAGTGGCTTTGCCTATGATTGCCTTGGCATCTTCCGGATTTTCTTCCAAGAAACTGGAGAAGGCGTCGCCGAATACGGAGGAAACCGCGCTTTGGGCTTCCACACTGCCGAGTTTGGCCTTAGTTTGGCCCTCAAACTGTATTTCGCGAAGCTTTACCGAAATCACAGCGGTTAGACCCTCCAGCACGTCTTCTCCGGTAAAGCCGCCGTTTCCGTCCTGTTCCTTTAGCATCTCATTTTTCTTGGCATAGGAATTGATGGTCCTGGTCAGAGCGGTCTTGAATCCGGTCACGTGCGTTCCCCCCTCTGGATTGTGAATATTGTTGGCAAAGGGAATGATTCTTTCTACGATATCGTCCACGTATTGCAGGGCGATTTCCACCCCCACTCCTTCCTGTTCCTTTTCAACATAGAAAATTCCTTGCTGCACCGGCTTTTGAAATTTGTTGTAATACTTGATCAAGGAAACAAGCCCGCCTTCAAAATAGAAGGAAACGGACGGGAGTTCCAACCCGAGTTCTTGAAAATAAAAAACAGAATTCGGGTCCAGCTTGGCTCCCTTGTCTTCAAACAGCAGTTCAGGATCCAGTTCCCGAGCATCAATAATATGAATGCGCAAACCCTTCACTAAATACGCCTGCTGGCGAATATGGCTCACGATAATATTCCAATCAAACTTCAAATCATGAAAAATTTCCGGGTCCGGCACAAATGTGATAATGGTCCCGTGATTTTTAGTGGAACGGATTTTTTTCACCGCGGATTTTCTTTTTCCTTGGATGTATTCCTGGACATACACTCCGCCGTCTTTATGCACCTCCGCCCGGCAGTATACGGAAAGAGCGTTTACCACCGAAGCGCCCACTCCGTGCAGACCGCCGGAAACCTTGTAGCCACTGTGCTCTCCACCGAATTTGCCTCCGGCGTGCAGAGTGGTCATGACTGTTTCCAGAGCGGAAACTTTTGTCTTTTTATGAATATCCACCGGCACCCCCCGGCCGTTGTCCGCCACCCGCACCCGGTTGCCCGGCAAAAGAACCACCTCAATAAAATCACAAAACCCCCCCATAGCCTCGTCCCGGGAATTGTCAAAAATTTCCCACACAAGATGGTGCATGCCTTCCGAACCGGTGGTGCCGATAAACATACCCGGCCGGCGGCGCACCGGCTCCAAACCCTCCAAAACAGAAATATCAGAGGCATCGTAGTGATGCCTCTTTTTACTCCCTGTTTCCTTCTCTTTTTCCTTTGTCATATAAGGATATTGTAGCAAAAATCAGCGTATTTGCCAAGCCGGATTTTCTTTTATTTTTTCTTCAATTTTTAGCATGATTTGGCTTACTTCTTCGTCCGTAAGAGTCCTCTCATAAGACTGAAAAACCAAGCGGAAAGCGTAGGAAATGCGTCCGTCCTTGGTAAAGGTGTCAAATATATACGGTTTCTTTACCAAAAGCTTCGTGCCGTTTGTTTGAAGCAATTCTGCCAGCTTTTCCGGACCCTCGCCCTCCGGCACCCAAACAGCGATATCTCGAGAAATAAAAGGATACAGGGACCACATTTGGAATTTAGAAAAAGGACCCGCGTCATTTTCCGAATGGTCCGGCCGAACCCGATTTTCAGCGGAGGAGAGATAGAAATCTGCCTTGTGGCGGATTTCAAAAGAACCTGAAGAAAATGACGCGGGTCCCTTCGAGCAAAACTGATCTAAGGACATTTCCGTGATTCTTTGCTTCTGCCCATAAGCCACTCGTATTTCTTCATGGTCCTTCATAAATACCGTGCCTATTTCAAAAACCTTCGCTTGGTCTATTCCGAGAAATGGGACATTCGCTTCATTCAATTTGGCGCTTTCTTTTAATCTGTCCGACAGATTGGTCCGCAAAAATCTTTTATCAGAAGGGCTTTCCCGCACTTCTATCTCTCCTTTTTCGGCAAAAGTGTAGGTCATCACCTCCGAGTATCCTTCGGAAAGGAGTTTCTCCCGGGCCCATAAAATTTTGCGGTAAGTTTCATTCGGCCTCGGCTGGAAATTTATTTTGGGGATCTCCGGCGCGATTTTATCATAACCCGCGATCCGGCCGAATTCTTCGGCCATATCCTCCTCCCGCTCCAGATCCAGACGCAGAGCGGGAACTTGCAGGCTGAATTTATCGCCTTCTTGTTTATACGAAAAATTATACTTTTTCAGAATTTCCGCCATTTTTTCCGCGGAAATTTCCAATCCTAATATCTCGGAAATTCTGGCCGCGGAAAAATTTATGGACCGCTTTGTTTGTTTTACGGGATAAACGTCCGTTATTTCTTCAAATTCCGCTTCCGGGCACATTTCCAGAATCAGAGCCGAGAGTTCCCGCATAGCGTAAGACCCGAGTTCTGGGGAAAGATCATTCTCAAAACGCTTCCGGGCGTCGGTGAAAAGATTTAATGACTGGGCGGTCCTGCGCACGGATGTCGGGTCAAAGTTTGCCACCTCCAGCACGATATCACGGGTGTCTTCATCCACCCCGCTGTTTTTTCCGCCCTTTATTCCGGCCACAGCCAACACCTGCTTTTCATCCGCAATGACCATATCTTTTTCTGACAGATTTATTTCTTTATCATCCAAAGTGATCATCCCTTCCCCCTCTTTCGCCTGCCGGATAATTATTTTTTCTGCGGAGAGCTTGTGAAGGTCAAAAGCGTGCGCCGGCTGGCCAGAGTCGTACATTACCAGATTGGCCGCGTCCACGATATTGTTTATGCTCCGCTGGCCGATTGTGTCCAAATGCTTCACCACCCATTCGGGCGATGGCCCCACTTTTATCTTGCGCACAATCCTGCCCATATACCTCCGGCATTTATCTGTCTCTATTTTTATATGGAGCCTGGTCGGAAAAGATTTCGGCATTTTGTAAGCCGGGACCGGGTCGTTATATTTCAAACCGAGAGCAGAAGAAATTTCCCGGGCCACCCCTAAATGGCAGAGCAGGTCATGCGTCCGATTGGGCAAGATATTTAAATCAAAAATCATATCATTCTTCGCTTTTTCCATACTTTCCACTTCACACAGGTGATAAGTGAAAAAATCCGCCAGTTTTTGGGGAGAAGGAATTTCCGGGATATACCATTTAAGCCAGTGGTAAGAAATTTTCATAAAGAATTAAAATTGATTCAAACGCAGGTCGCCCTGATAAAATAGCCGGACGTCCGGAATGCCCCACTTGATCATAGCAATACGATCCAATCCCCCGCCGAAGGCAAACCCTTGATATTCTTTCGGATTCAAACCGGTGTTTTCCAGAACTTTCGGATGAATCATGCCGGCTCCCATCATCTCCAGCCACTTCCCTTTCCATTTGGCGTGCACTTCAATGGATGGTTCGGTGAAGGGAAAAAAACTGGGACGAAACTCAACCTCGGTACCCTTCCCAAGCATTTCCCGATAAAATTTAAGCAATACCCCCTTAAGGTGAGCCAAAGAAATTCCGTCTTTAATCTTTCCCACCATAGTTCCGTCAATCTGAAAAAACTGCATCTCGTGGGTGGCGTCGGTGGCCTCGTTCCGGAAAACTTTACCTATGGATATAAAAGCGCAGGGCATTCTCCCTTCCTTGCCCGCTTTCTCAATTTCTCGGGCGCTGACGCAGGTGGCGTGGGTGCGCAATACTTCCCTGCCTTCTTTTCCAGCCGAGATTTTCGGGTTCTTCAGCCAAAAAGTATCCTGCATATCCCGGGCAGGATGATCTTTGGGCACATTCAAGACGTCAAAGTTATACCATTCGCTTTCAATTTCCGGTCCGTCCGCAATTTCAAAGCCGAGGTCGGAAAAAACCCGATAGGTCTCTTTGGCCAAAAGGAAAAGGGGGTGTTCGGTTCCTCTTTTATCCTTCATATATTTTCCATACCTCGGAGAGTAAGCAGACAGTTGTGTCCGGGATTGCAAATAAGGGTAAATTCATTCCCTTCCTCGTCCGATATATATATTTTGCCGTCTTTTTCTTTAAGGCATTTTTCATAATATTCCAGAAGCGCCCCCTCCGTTCTCCGGAGATGTTTTACAAAATAGAGCACCCGTGGATCGGATTCGTCATAAGAAAGTTTGATGTGGTGGATAATAGTGTCGGACATAACTATTTAAGGTCAGAGCGGTAAATCTCCGCCAGGCGGCAGTATTGGCAAACTTCCCCTCTGCCGTATAGTTTATTATAGCACGGCCTCTCGGTCCATTCTCCGCTTTTTAGCCATTCTCTATAATCCTTTATATCCCGAAGCAATAAATCAATCTGCTCTCCGGTTATTTTGGTTTCATATATCGCGTTTCTGTCTCCTTCGGGCGCTTCCAGATAAAAGAGCCGGGAAAGAGCCACTTCTGTTCCCTTTTCCGCTCCGCGCACAAGGTAGGAATACATTGAGAGCTGGCGCATGTGTCCCGACAGCCGATTTTCTTCGTCCAGTTTTTCTATGGTTCCTTTGGTTTTTGCCGCTCCTGTTTTGAAATCGGTAACGGTGATTTCGCCCGGTCCCGTCCGTTCAGAGAGATCCAATTTCCCATACATAAGGAGTTCGGGAAAGGAAGGATCACGGAAAGAGAGAGGTCTTTCGGAAAGATATTCTTTTGAAAGTTTCGGGTAAAAATCCCGGGCGAAGCGGCTGATGGCTTTCTTCGCTTGCCCGAGCATTTTGCTGCGTTCCGCCAGGGTCGCTTGGGCATCCTCTTTTTGAATGACTTCCTCTAGTTTTTTGATAATTATTTCTTCTCCGAGCATTTGCTTATTCTTCAAGATTGCTTCAATCACCGCGTGCACGGCGGAGCCCAGAGCCAGAGATTTTGTTTTTCTCTCCGGCAGTTTCAAAAAACTTCGAAAATACCATTTCCACGGGCATTCAAAGAAATTGTTCAAGAGAGTTACCGAAATTTTGGTATGAAAATAATTTTCTTTTACGAATTTCCGCACTTCTTCTAAATCATCCTTATTAAAAGAAACAGGGTTTGCCGGCACATAGGAAGCTGGGCCTTGGGCCAGTATTTCTTTTTCCGTTTCCTCGGCGTTTTTTTTCTGAAAATGCTTCTCCGGCAACTGGACTATCATCTCGGCGGGCTCCAGTTCGCTTCCCCGATAATCTTCCCGAGCGTAAGAAATCAAGCAGAATTCTTTGGCCCGAGTGATGGCTACGTATAACTCGCGTTTGGCATCAGCCGCACTTCTTTCCTGAATATATCCCTTCACTTTTTCCGGCAAGGTGAAAGGAGTTCTTTTTTCAGACATCAAAATTTCTTGATTCATGTGAGCGATCCAAACCGCCCGATATTGCAAGCCTTTGGATTTGTGCAATGTCATTACTCGCACTCCTCTTCCGGATTCAAAAGCGGAAAGAGAGATGTGGCTGCCGTAAGAATCCAGCCGCTTCAAATAAGAAAGAAAGTCGGCCAGCTTTGGATTCTTCCGGCTTTCAGAGAAATGTTCCGCAAGACGCAGAAAAGTTCTTACTACTTCCACGTTCCGCAAGAGTTCTTCATGGCTTTGGGCCCTGTTTATAAGAAGCTCCCGCCCCACCGAACTCACCGCATGGGTGAGACTTTCCGCTCCGAACTCGTTTACCCAGCGAAATAGGGTCTCTCCCCATTCAGAAATCCTTTCTTTGCCGAAGAGAGTCTCAGTCTTATTTTCCATTTTGCCATTTTGGCGCATCTCCTCTATGCTAAGTTTTTCCGGCCGGATATTTTTCAGGAATTTGTGCGCCTGCATGGGCATAATCCTGCTCGCTCTGTCTAAAAGCGATTCGGAGAGCAAAATAGAATCATACGGAGCGGCAACAATGGAGAGAACCAAGAGAAGACTACGGGCCGCTTGGGCTTCGAAAAGAGAGAGGTTTTTCCCGGCCGAAGCGGGTATGCCCATATTTTCCAAAATGGTGATGGCGTCCCGCACCTGATAGTTTCGCGGCACCAATATGGCGCATTCTTCCGGCTTTGCTTTCTCTTTTTCAAACAGCTTTTTGAAATACAATCCGGCGCCGATAATTTCATCCCGCGGATAGGCGTATTCACCGAGGACTATTTCCGCTTTTTCTCCCACCGCGCTTGAAAGTCCTTCGGGCGACAGCTTACTTTTCAAAAGATCCTCCGCCAAAGCCAATATCGGTCGGGCTGAACGGTAATTTTCAGTAAGGGTGATAAGCTTTGTTCCCTTAAAGATATCGGAAAATTCTTCAAAATAAGATAAGGAAGCGCCGGAAAAACCGTAGATAAGCTGGCGATCGTCTCCTACCACGAAAATATTTGGCTTTTCTACCTCCCGCCACACCGCGGAGAGAAACGCGTTCTGCACCCCGCTTGAATCCTGATGCTCGTCCACCAGCACATATTGGTAATTCTCCCGCACTTCCGCCCGTACCTCTTCAAATTCCTCCACTAATTGCACCGCGTATTCCAAAACATCGTCATAATCCACCAATCCAGATTCTCGTTTCTGTTCTTCGTATAAACGGTAAAATTCCACCACTTCTTTGGTTCGCTCCAAGGACTCCATTTTCTTCTCCGCTTCTTTTTTTATTTTTCCTTTACTCTGTCCGCGGGAGGATATGTTTTCCGGATCATTTTTTATGTCCTGAATTTCTTCTTCCACCCTTTGCATAAATTCTTCCGGAGAAAGACGGGCCCTTTTCAGCACGGATATGAGCTGTTTCAGTCCGGAAAAGTACATCTCCGGATTGCCTCGGGGCCGGATGTGTTCCCAGTCGCGGTTACGCAAAATCTCATCGCATAAAAGCACCGCTTCTTCATCGGAAAGAATTTTCGGTTCCAGTTTGAAATCCAGCAGGTGATAATACTTTTCCAACAAGTGACGCAGAACAAAACTATGGAAAGTGGAAACAAGCACCCTCTCCCCTTCCGTTCCCATATATTCGCTCAAACGCTCCCGCATGGCCCGCACTCCGGAATTAGTGAAGGTCAAACATAAAACGGCATCGGGCGGCGTATCCGTCTTTTTCAAAATATTGCCGATGCGCAGAGCCAAGATTTCCGTCTTGCCGGTGCCTGGGCCGGCCACCACCATCACCGGACCTTCAATCCAGTCCACCGCCTCTTTCTGCCGAGCGTTCAGCTTGGCATATTCTTTCTTGAATTTTTCTTCAAAAATATTTTTCATTTTCGGGGTGCCGGGAATCGAACCCGGGCTGCAAACACCCCATGCTCGCGTACTGCCACTATACTACACCCCGATATTTATTACTTTAATTCCTAGCGAGAATTTTAGCAAATATGAAATCAAGCATTAATCTAATGAAAAATTATCAGGATTCCCAGTATCAGCATTGCGTATCCGATCAGTTGCCAGACATCGAGATGTTCTCCGAGAAACAACACGGAAACGGCTGCCACTATAATAAAACTCATCACCAGCATCACCGGGTTTGCTATAGACAGGGGCATGGTGCGCAAGGCGAGTATAAAAAACAAGGCATTGACCGCGAATAGAATGCATCCAATCAAGACTAGATAATTGCGTGACAATATATCAAAGAGCGATCCGTTTAGGACAATCCCGCGATTCGCCGCGACCTTAAATACAATACTTCCCGCGGAATTGAAAATGAAAGCGATTATAAGATACAAGCCGGACATGACCTGAATTATACCTTATTTTATTGTTGCCCGGAACCGTATGTTCATGGTTAAAATTTTACGCATAAATTTCATCTGGTTTTACAAAGCAAAGTGAAATCCTCATGG
>JAKALJ010000021.1 GCA_021813175.1 bacterium
GTCGGGCGCGCCGCCAAATGGCAGGGAAAAGATGAAGGATTTTTCTGGAGCGCCGTTTCGCGCGCCCTGGAACTTTTCGATCTTACTCAGAGCGACCGGCGCTGGGGCCGCCGCCATATGGAGCTCAATCGGGCAAGGGAGTTTTTTGCGGATGCGGTGCTGGGCGGCAGGGAATACGGAAGCACAGTAAAGGATTTGGAGAAATATTTTATGCCGTTTGCTCTAAGAGTCCAGTCCGGAGCCCAGTCTCTAGCCCGGTCTGAAAAGTTTTAGAGGGGGATATGGAAGAAAGGCTTCCTTAATTTTTAGTGGGTGAAAATTATCTGGATGGTGCGCAGGATTATGCCGAAGTCCATGAAAATGTTCCGGTTTTTCAGGTAGTACAGGTCGTATTCAAATTTTTCCCGAGATGTAAGCTCGCTCCGGGCGTATTTGTATTTGATCTGGGCCCAGCCGGTGAAGCCCGGGCGGATCACGTGGCGCAGGTCGTAGTAAGGAATTTTTTCTTCCAATTTCAGCACGAATTCGGGACGTTCCGGCCGGGGCCCCACCATGGATAGGTCGCCCTTGAGCACATTTAGCATCTGCGGAATTTCGTCAATGTGCAGTTTGCGCAGGATTTTGCCGGGCGGAGTGATTCTCGGGTCGCGCGCTTTTGCCCAAACCGCCCCGTTTTTTTCCGCTTCGGTTACCATGGAGCGCAATTTATACATCCGAAAAGTTTTTCCGTTTAGTCCCACCCGGTCATGGGTGTAAAATATCGGCCCGCGGTCGTAGAAGTATACCGATATTGCTCCGGCGATCCAGAAGGGAGAAGAAACGATAAAGATCAGAGCGGAGAGAATGATGTCCGATAGACGGGAGAAAAATGCGTAGGCGATATTTTTCCTGGCTTTTAAGTTTTTTACGATCCAGCTCTGGGAAATGTAGTTCACCGGGATTTTGTAAAAATACCGCTCATACGCTTCGGCCACGTCCAAGATTTCCGCCTGATTACTGTAAAGAGACGCCATCTCTCCTTTCGGTATCTCTCCGGCGGACTCTTCAAAAATCAGCACCGCGTCCTTCCGATCCGGAGAATTTTGGAGCGCCTGGCGGAGATCTTTGGTGAAAGAAACCACACAGAGTCCGAGCTGAGGATTTTCCATAATCAGGCGGTAGAGTTCTCTCATATATGGTGTCTCTCCGGATAGGATTGCTTTCCGCCGGATCTGCTTGGAAAAAAGGGAATATACCGCCCGCCGGGCTCCAAAAGAGAGGAGGGCGAAGCCGACGATCTCCAAGAGCAGATTCGTTTTTGGGGCGATATTGAAGAAAGGAACGAAATAAAAGAGAAGTACCCCCAGGGCCGCGGAAGCGAGGAGGGCCAGGGCAAAACGTTTGGCATAGGGAATGGTCGGCTTGATATTCAATAGGTCATATAAACCAAAAAGATAGAAGCACAAGAGCCAGGCGGCAAAAAGAATAGTGAAGGGCAAAAAGTGTTCCGCCAAAGCCAGCCGAGGAAAAGAGCTGTCAAAACGGATGAAAAGCATAGCCAAAAAAGATACCCAGAAAGCCAGGGCGTCGCCGAAAACTACCAGCCAAGTTCTTCTCATACATCTTAAATCATACTGAAAGATTGCCTTTTGGTAAAGAGGCGATAGAATATTTGTATGGGAAAAAAACCGATTGTGGGCTTCACCTGTGGAGCGCTTGATTTCCTGCACCCCGGGCACGTGCTGATGCTCAAAGAGTGCAGGGGGATGTGCGACTATCTGATCGTGGGCTTGCAGACGGACCCTTCTCTGGACCGGCCGGAAAAAGGCAAGCCGGTGGAAACTCTGGAAGAGCGGAAAATACGGCTGGAAGGATGCAAATATGTGGATGAGATAATAGTGTACGAGCGGGAAGCGGATCTCTACGCGTTATTGAAAAAACTGAAACCGGACCTGCGTTTTTTGGGCGAAGACCATCGCGGCAAGCCTTTCACTGGCGATGACTTGCCCATTAAAATAATTTTCAACAGCCGAAAGCATAATTATTCTTCCAGTAATCTGATCAAGCGGATACGGAAGGAGGAGTAAGATTTTTGGGGGAGGGTGGGGAGCGGTTCACAAGCGCGCCAGAAGATCCCCGGGATCGGTGACGGCAATGCATTTGATCACTCCTAGCACACTTTCGTCGTTCCCGCCTTTTTGCAGATTGTCCCCGTAATACACGCACTCGTTTTTACTCCATCCTTTTTGTCGGATGAAGCGCTCTATATTTTTTCCTTTAGTGCCGACCTTGGGGGTATAGTCAATGCAATTAGTGCCGGCGATTCTCCCTTCCAGAGTCTCGGAAGCGAACGGACAGAGGCGCATAATTTCCGTCCGCTTGGCCTTGTCCGGATCAAATTTCTTCTTTATCTCGTTAGGCGCGTCGTGTCCCACGAAGGCGTATGAAATCTGGCAGCCGCGGTAGTCTATCTGCTTGGATTTTCCGAACTGTTCCGAAAATTTTGAAATTATTTTAATGTGCTCTTCTATTTCTTTTGTCTCTTTTTCCGTGAGCAGATTTTTCCATAAAGAAGTCTCGTTCCCGCTCTGGGCCATGATTTCGCAATCCAATCCGTCCAGCTGATATTCCATGCGGCTCCGTTCCGCGCCGGAAATCACAATCACCCGCGGGAGGGTGGCGAGCTTCGCCTTCATTTCAGGCGAAATAATTTGCCGGCTCTCCGTCACGCAGCCGTCCAGATCAAAGAAGAAGTGTTTCATACAGATAATTTTACCGTCTTAGCGAATTTTTTGCCACGATGCAACAAAGAAGCCTGGCTTCCCGTATTCTCACAATTTGACGAACGGAGAATTTTCTTTCCTATTGCGGAAATTTTTGACAAAAAATTTGCGAAGAATATAATCGGAAACATTGAGAGGCCCGACCTTCTGTCCGGCCTCTTTTCTATTTGCCCGAAATATTCGCGGGCAGGCGGAAAAGCTCGTAGCGCCGGGATTATCAGCTTAATACGTCACTAATATGAATACTTTTTTTAAACATAAGGCGCTTCGCGCGCTTGGGTGGTTTGGAATTGCCTTGATTGCCGTATATTTCATGGTGGTTACTTTTCGGGCCATATATTTTGTAGAGAGAGACAAGACTGAAGCTGTGGTAAGCAGGGCGCATTCTTCTCGAATTACCTTAGACGATGTCCTGGGTAAAAATCTTCCTCCGAATCCGGGAAGGGAAGCAGAGAAAACAGTGGCCGGAATTGATGCCAATCTAAACGGCGTCCGAGACGACGTAGAGCTGGCCATTTTCAAGAAATACCCGCGCTCCGCCCGGACCCGCGCCCCGCTTCTACAGTATGCGTTCAATTTTCAGGCGGAAACTATCCAGCCCTTCTTGAATATGGAAATAGTGACGGAAATAGTGGAGCGGCAATTTCGGGCGGACATCTGCCTCTCCGATTCCTTGGTGCCCAGAGACACTCCAGAGTCTTCTCGGACAGACGAGCAAACTGCCGAGATTGCCAAGTATCAGAATTTTATAAAAGATCTGCAATTTAATACCTCCGCCAGAAAGCAGGCCCATGAGGATTTTCTAGTGGGCAGACTGGGCAGTTTTGGTCAAACCCCCGGTCCGGCCTGCGATATTAACTCCCTAACCTTGCCCGATTAAAACTATGAACTATTCTTCTAAAAAATTTCTTCTATATTTTTCCGCCGGGACCTTGATTTTTTCTATAATGTTTTTTCCTAACTTAGCCCTGGGGGATGACAGCCCGGGGAACTCCAGCCAAAACTGTTCGCTCTTTGGCTTTACCGTGGTAACTATCAACGGCATGTTCACCAGCGAACATCAAGCGGTGGAAAATATGAATGCTCTGCGCGGCAAACTGCCGAACACTTTCAAGGGAGAGACTCTATATGAAGACTATTTATATAATCCCACTCATATTGCCGGGGTGCAGGATGTTTTTGACGCCGCTTACCAAAAATTATTTGAGGAGGAGAATATGCGGGACTACGACTTGGGCAAAATTCTGTCCGACGCCAGCCGGAAGCTCTTCACTCGAAAAATTCTCTTGGTAGGCCACTCCCAAGGAAATTTTTACGCCAACAGTTTTTATAATATACTTCTCCAAAAAAATTCAGCCGGGGAAAGCGGAGTTCCGGCCGGCTCTCTTGGGGTATACGGGGTAGCAGTGCCGGCGAGCTATATTGCGGGCGGAGGAAGCTATATCACTTCCAGTACCGATTCGGTGATAAATGCCCTGCGCTTGGATAAGAAACTAAAAATTTTGCCGGCCAATGTAAATATTCCGTCTAAACCGGAAGACGGCAACGGGCACAGTTTCATCGGGGCATATTTGAAATATGCAAGTCCGCGCATCACGGCGGATATCAAACGTTCCTTAGCCAAGCTTTCTTCGGTGGGTTCTGTTTCCCGCTCCGTCACTTCCGGTCCTTGCATTCCGCCGCCGGAACTGAACCTTGGGGATAAAATAGCGGAGAAAATTTTCGCGGTGGTGGACCCGGCGGCGGAAAAAGAAAAAGCCATTATAATGGATGCCGCCAAAGGGATAAAAATGGCGGTGGCGGGAGCGGATAAAATATCTCGCGGATTTGCCGGCGGAGTGCTCGGATTTTCCAAGATTGTTACCAATGCTTTTGACGGCATAAACGGGAGGCGCGCGGCGGCGGGGGCGGCCAGCCCAAACTCCGCGCCGATTTCCGCTCCTCGCGGCAATTCTACGGAAACCCCCGCCGCCGCGCGCGAACACGCCGGTTCTGCTTCCAGTCTTGCCGAAACTTATCCAGCCGGAGATTTAGCAACCGCTTCCCAAAAAGAAAATTCTCCGGTTTTAGAATCTCCGCCCCAAATCGCTTTAAATACATTGCCTAATCCTGCCGAGGTTTTGCCCAAGGCCGGCATCTCTGTGGCGGAATCTTCCGCTTCCGGAACGGATATCGGAGCAAAAATTGCTGCGGCTCTTTCCTCTAGTTCCAATTCAGTCGCAGTGTCTTCGGCTCCAGTCAGGCAAATCCGTTCTGGCTGGGGCGGACGGAGCCCGGGCGCGGGAAATTCCGCGGGAGGCCATACGGAAAGTATTTCCAAAAGCTCTTCCGATGATGGAAATTCTTCAGCTGTCAATCAAGGTCAAAGTCAAACAAACGGAAATTCAAACCCGAATCAGACAGAGGATCATGGAGCAAGCTTGACCGAGAGCGGCATAGAACAGAATCAAGAGCAAGCGGCCAGCGGAACGGATAGCGGCATTTCGCGAGAACAAGGCGGGGGAGAAGCGGCAAGCGGGACAGACACTGGAATTTCCCCTGGGCAAAACGAAAACCAGAATGCCAGCGGCACAGACACCGGAATTTCAACCGGACAAAACCAAAACCAGAACGCGAGTGGCACAGACAGCGGCGTTTTACCCGGAGAAGATACTAGTTCAGAGCCAGCAGAACCGGATGTCACTCCGCCGGTTATCACCCTGAAAGGGAAAAACCCGACCATCGTGCTTGTCGGCTCTTCTTATACGGAGCAAGGCGCCACTGCTCGGGACGACATTAACGGAGATGTGCCGGTATCTATTTTAGGCGCCAGCGAAATAAACATAAATGTTCCTCGCACTTACTTAGTCACTTATCGGGCGGAAGATGAGAGCGGGAACCAAAGCGAAACAACTCGGATAGTGAAAGTTACTTCCTATAAATATGAAGCAAAATATTCTTTCGGCAGCGAGAACGGCGACGGGCGGCAATGGCAAGTATGGGCTTTCAACGGGTCAAACATTTATGACTGGTCGGATACTTACATAGGCGGATACTTGCGGGAGCATTTCAAAATTCAGGCTTACTCAGACTTTTGGTGTTCTAACTGCCTACAGAGGGGAATTTTCCGAAGAGGGGATCCGCGTCTCGGTTTCCAGTATTATGACCTATCCCTTTCCTATTCTAATCTGGAAAAAAATCCTCAAAATAATATGAATAATAAAATTTATGACGTTAACATACAGTGGGACTCCGGCGGCTATTCTTACGAAATTACCGTACAAGGGGAGGAAGGCGGGCCATACGCTTCCGGGCGTACGGATGTTCCCGGGATAGGAGAAGATACTTGGGTGGCCTGGGACGGGAGTTTCAATAGTTTCCGCACCTTTCCTTCCGGAAATTGGCTCGGTATTCCTTTCAAATCCCCGGAAGACCGCCAAGGCGGCAGTGATATGATTCTCGTGCCATATCCAGTGATTCAACCCCCGGAAGGACCATAAACACTGACTTTTTTCTTTCCCTTTTTCCTCTATCGTGCCGACTGGGCTCGCCTATGCTACAATCTGACTATGTTCACCCGGCATTTCTTCAAGGTACTCTTTGTGTTTGTCGGCTTAATCGCTCTTGCCTTGCTTGGAGTTTTTTGGACAAGCCAAATGGAAGATAGTGGGCCCGGCTCTCAGCGAATGGTCGGGCCGGTGCAGAATGTTGCAAATTAGCAGAATCGTGATATAGTGGGAAAATACCGCAGAGAAGACAGGCATTCTTCCTCGCCCCCGCCTCCCCCCTCGCCAGAGGGCGAAGGTGGGCAGCGGAGGTAGGAGAGAAAATAAGCTCCTGTCCAGTGGTCGATTCCTTGTCTCGAGAAAACAGGGAAAAAATGCGGCTTAAAAGCCGTTTTTTGTTTTTAAAACAGATATGGCGTTAAACAAAGAAAAAAAGAAAGAGATATTAAAAGAATTGGAAGAAGATATTGCCGGATCCAAGGCGGCGGTCTTCCTGAGTTTTCGCGGGCTTTCGGTGGCCGATGAAACCGTCCTGCGTCGCGAAATGCGGGAGCAGGGGGTAAGCTACAAGGTTGCCAGAAAAACGCTCCTGCGCCGAGCCTTAGAGGGTAAAGCGAAAGGCGAACTTCCTTCTCTGGAAGGAGAAGTGGCCGCGGTTTTTTCCAAAGACTCCGTGGCCGGAGCTCGGGAGGTTTATGCTTTTCAGAAAACTCATCCGGGAATTCTTTCCATTTTAGGAGGAATTTTTGAGGGCAGTTTTGTGGGGTCGGAAAAGATGACCGAAATTGCCAGCATTCCGTCCCGGGAGGTATTGCTCGCCAAGCTGGCCTTTTTGCTCCGGTCACCGTTGCAGAGATTGGCCGTGGCGGTCGGAGAGGTGGCGAAAAAGAAATAATTATCAGTTTATTTATTTAAATTTATATGGCAAAGTTTGATGAATTTATGAAAGACCTGGAGTCGGCTTCGGTAATGGAGCTTAACGATTTGGTCAAAGCGATTGAAGAGAAGTTCGGAGTTTCCGCAGCCGCCGTGGCGGTGGCCGGAAACGGCGCGGGCTCAAGCGGTCCCGCGGCCGAAGAGAAGGACTCCTTTACGGTGGTTCTATCCGCGGCCGGAGAGCAGAAAATCGCGGTGATGAAAGTGGTAAAAGAAGCGCTGGCTCTGGGATTGAAAGAAGCCAAAGATTTGGTAGACGGCGCTCCGGCCACTTTGAAAGAAGGCATGAAAAAAGCCGAAGCCGAAGAGTTCAAAAAGAAACTGGAAGAAGCGGGCGCCAAGGTGGAACTGAAATAATCGGGAAATTGAGGAGGTCTCTCTCCTTTGCGTTTATCAACACAAACCTATACTTTTTTCACAAAAAAGGATTATAATAGAAACCATAAAAACGTGACCAGCAACACGAGCAGTATGGAGATTCTCGCCAAAATATTGGGTAATCCGGCCAGGGTAAAGATTATGCGGCTTTTTCTGCGGAATGGCGGGAAAGCCTTTGCCAAAAAAGAAGTGGTTAAAAAAAGCCGGGTGAATTCGGCCGCGGCCCTGCGAGAGCTTCGTCTGCTCGCCGCCGCCGGTTTTGTCCGAAAACTTTCCGCCGGATGGTCTTTTAATCCGTCTTTTGATTACAGGACGGAGTTTGAAAATCTGCTCATCAATACCGATATGCTGGATCGGAAGGAAGTGGAGAACATTTTCAAGAAAGCCGGTCGGATAAAACTTTTGATTGTCTCAGGAGTGTTCATCAAGAACAAAGATTCCCGAGCGGATCTTTTAATCGTGGGGGACAGGATAAAACAAAAAAGAGTGGAAGAAGGAGTGCGAAAACTGGAAGCCGAAATTGGAACGGAGCTTGCCTATGTGGTATTTGACACCCAGGAATTTATCTATCGGCTGGATATGTACGACAAGCTCGTTCGGGACATTCTGGACTTTCCCCATGAAGTCATTTTTGCCGGCAAAGGGTTATCCACACGGGAGCTAAGCCGGACTTGAAAAACTGATATAATATAGCCATTGGCTATTTAAGGTCGAAAGCATAAAACCATTATTAATAATCGTATATTTTTATGGATAATGTTTGGGTCAACTGGGGCAATGTTTTCGCTGCTTCGCTCCAGAGCGTGTGGTGGGCTTTTATTCAGTTTGTTCCGAAGCTGATTCTGGCCGTTCTTTTGTTTGTGATCGGCTGGGCCTTGGGAGGTCTACTGAAAAAAGCGTTTGAGGAGATTAGCAAGTCCCTGAAGCTTGACAAGCTCTTCGGCTATCTGGGCCTGGGAGAAGTGATGCGGAAAGCGGGGCTCTCCTTAAACGTCGGCTATTTTTTGGGAGAGATAGTAAAATGGTTCAGTATTTTGGTTTTCTTCTTCTCTTCCCTGAGTTTGATCGGCTTGGATTATATTACTTCCTTTATCCGCTACGACGTGCTCGGCTTTGTGTCGAGGGTAGTGGTAGCTGCCTTCATTCTGATAGTCGCTACCCTGGTGGCGCGTTTTGTGTCCAAGATCGCTTACGCTTCCGGAAAAGCGATGGGCCTGACCTCTGCCCGGATGCTTAGCACTCTGACCAAATGGGCGGTCTGGATTTTCGCCGGTATTGTGGCTCTCGGACAGATCGGAGTGCCGGATGCCTATATGAGTATCGTCTTTACCGGACTGGTGGCAATGCTCGCTTTGGGCGGCGCGCTTGCTTTCGGCCTCGGAGCCAAGGACCAGGCCGGACGGCTGATTTCCCGGCTTGGAGAAGAAATGTCTCATAGAGAATAATTGTCATATTTTTGAATTCTCGCAAAAAGGAGCCCGCGAGGCTCCTTTTTGCTTTACTGCCGCGGAGGAGAAGAAACTTCTTTCGCGGAGGCGGAGACAGCGACCCCGCGAAAGAAGTTTCTTCTCCTCCGCGGCTTGACACATAAAAGCTCTTGGTATAGGATATGCATATCAGTATGATTATCACCAAAAACCATTTTTTAGAAAGGCGGCCTTAGAGCACACTGTTTTGGTTTGGTCTATGCCGCCCGAAAGGCGGTTTTTTGTTGTCAGAAAGGATTGCAGATTGAAAATTGAAAGCTGTCCCGGCATCATCTTCAAGAGAATTGAGGGTCTTTAATGCCGGAGGCAGAACAGTTTTCTTCCACCGAGCGGTCGGGGGAAGGGAACTAGAATCCGCCGTTCACTTCCGCTTTCTGGCGGACGGGAAAGGCGGAACGAATTATGATTTTCAAATTTCTTGACAGGAAATTTAAGGGCGTACGGTGGATGCCTTGACTTTGAAAGGCGATGAAGGACGCAGTATAGCTGCGATAAGCTTCGGGGAGGTGCCAAGCAACCTTTGATCCGGAGATCTCCGAATGGGGAAACCCTATCGAGCAAACCTCGATAATCCAGCTCCACTTTTCTAACCAATTTAAATTTTTTACTTTACTTTAATTTGCAAAATTTTGGCTTAGTAATTCAATAAAGTTGGTTATAAAAGTGGGGCTGGAAGCGCACCCTGGGAAGTGAAACATCTCAGTACCAGGTGGAAAAGAAAAAAATATTTATTTCCTAAGTAGCGGCGAGCGAAAAGGAAGAAGCCCAAACTTAGCCCTAAATTTTTGTCGTGTCTTTTTCGGCTTCGGCCGGGAACAAGCGGCAAAAATTTAGAGCTTCGGGTTGTAAGACGGCGACGCTCCGGCTTCGGTCGGAAGAAGAGTCACAAATTGAATCGTTAATAGAATTTGCTGGAAAGCGAAACCATAGAGGGTGAAAGTCCCGTACATGAAAACGATGCAACTCTTTTGTTGTTGTTCTTGAGTACCCCAGGACACGAATGGCCGGGGGGAATCCGGCGGAACTAACCGCCAAGGCTAAATACTTTCAAAGATCGATAGTGAACTAGTACCGTGAGGGAAAGGTGAAAAGCAGCCCGGTTAGGGCGGTGAAATAGACCTGAAACCGTA
>JAKALJ010000022.1:0-2036 GCA_021813175.1 bacterium
GGCAAATACGACAAAGGGAACGCAATCCTTAGCATAGTTTCCGGCGCGGGCGGGGACGACGCGGAGGATTTTTCGCGCATGCTTCTTGAAATGTATATGAAATACGCGGACCGGCAGGGCTGGGAAATTTCTTTCATTCATCAGAACCAAAACGACCACGGCGGATACCGGAGCGTGTCCTTTGAAATTTCGGGCAAAAACGCTTACGGGACGCTTCGGAACGAATCCGGCGTGCACCGGCTGGTGCGCATCTCGCCGTTCAACGCCAAGAAGCTCCGACATACTTCTTTTTCTCTGGTGGAGGTACTGCCGAAGTTTTCCAAGCTGGAAGAAAAGGATATCATGATTCCCGAAAGCGATCTGAAGATAGAATATTCACGCTCCGGCGGCCCGGGCGGGCAGAATGTGAACAAGCGGGAAACGGCGGTGCGGGTGGTGCATCTGCCGACCAATATTTCCGCGCACGCGGCAGGAGAGCGCAGTCAGGAGCAGAATCGCGAGCGGGCTCTCGGCTTGTTGCGAGCCAAGATTTTCAAAAAAGCGGAAGCGGAGAAAAAAACAGTGGAAGAATCCATGCGCACCGCCAAAAATGCCGATATTGAATGGGGAAATCAGATTCGCTCTTATGTTTTGCACCCGTATAAAATGGTGAAAGACCACCGTACCGGCGCCGAAACTTCCGATACTGAAGGAGTGCTTGGGGGCGACCTTAGTCGTTTTATCGAAGCGGAAAAAGGTCTCCAGTAAGAAAGTAAAAGCGGAGCCAGAGAACATTCCCGAGCGGGGTGTCTGGCCCCGCTTTCATTGAAGCGGAAAAAAATGTGTGGTAAGATGGACAGGTGATTTACTTCAATAATGTTTCCAAGATTTATGAAGAGGGCGCGGCAGCTCTGGAGAACGTCAATCTCACCGTGGCCGCCGGAGAGTTTGTGTGCGTGGTCGGGCACTCCGGGGCCGGCAAAACTACCCTGATAAAAATGCTTTTGGCTGAAGAACCCCCCACTTCCGGGGAGGTTTTTTTTGAATCGCAAAACGTGCATAAACTCCGGGGGGGCGAGCTGGCCAAACTGCGCCGCCGGATCGGAACCGTTTTTCAGGATTTTAAGCTCTTGCCGAGCAAAACCGTATACGAAAATATCGCTTTCGCCATGGAGGCGGCCGGCAAGGCGGATGAGGAGATACAAAGCGACGTGCCGCACGTGCTTGAGCTGGTGGATTTGTCCGACAAACATTCCCGCTTTCCAAGGCAGTTGTCCGGCGGAGAGCAACAGCGTCTCTCAATCGCCCGGGCCATCATCAATCAGCCCGAACTTATCCTTGCGGATGAGCCGACCGGCAATCTGGATCCGGTGAACGCGCGGGAAATAGTGGAAATTTTGAAAAAGATAAACGAGCTCGGGACCACGGTGCTTCTGGCCACCCACAACCGCGAAGTAGTGAACACCGCGGCAGGCAGAATAGTCACTCTGGAAAAAGGAAAAGTGGTGCGGGACGAGAAAGAAAGGAAAATGTCGGCCTGAGCAAGAGGGCGTGTTATAATACCCGAAGCGGATTTTTCCGCGGGTTGCCGCGGAGTCCGCAATTCAAAGCAGTATATTTTTTAAACCGATGGTCAAACTGATTAGAATCACCAAAGCCGGATTACTAAACTTCAAGCGAAGCGGCACTCTTTCCACGGCCGCGGTGCTGGTGATGGTCATAACTCTTTCGGTGGCCGCTTCGGTAATTCTCCTGCAAGCGGCCTTGAATTTTTCCCTGAATCAGATCAAGGATAAAGTGGATATCACCGTGTATTTCAACCCGGGGGCTCCGGAAGACAAAATTTTGGCGGTGAAAGATTCCCTGCTTTCCGTGCCGGAAGTGCAGTCGGTAACCTATACGAAGGCCGAGGAAGCTCTGGCCCAATTTCGGGCCCGGCACGCCGGGGACTATGCCACTATTGCCGCCTTAAACGAGATAAACCAAAATCCCTTGGGAGCGTATCTGGATGTGAAAGCCAAGAGCTTGTCCCAATATGACAGCATCGCCAAACTTTT
>JAKALJ010000022.1:2136-9079 GCA_021813175.1 bacterium
AGAGGGGATTTTTCAAGAGAAAAAATGCGGAAACAATCAACCAAATATATTTTTGTGGTGGGGGGAGTGATGTCTAGCGTGGGTAAAGGAGTGGCCGCCGCTTCCATCGGAAAAATTCTGCAGTCCCGGGGCTATAAAACCGCCAATTTGAAAGCGGATATGTACATAAATATAGATGCCGGCACCATCCGGCCGGCGGAACACGGGGAAGTGTTTGTGGGAGAAGACGGCATAGAAGCGGACCAGGACCTCGGAAACTACGAGCGCTTCACGGACCAGAAGAGCACCCGCTTGAACTACATCACCACCGGACAGATATATGCCGAGGTGATCCGGCGGGAGCGCAATTTGGAATACGACGGGGAAGATGTGGAAGTATACCCGGATATTCCGAAAGAGATTATTCGGCGGATCAAAGAATGCGCCGAAAAAACCAAGGTGGATATTTTGATCACCGAATTCGGCGGCACCATCGGGGAATATCAGCTGCTTCCTTTTTTAGAAGCCACCCGAATGCTGAAATCTAAAAATCCGGAGAATGTTTTTGTCATTCTGGTGAGCTATCTGCCAGTGCCGAAGTTGCTCGGGGAGCAGAAATCCAAACCCACCCAGCGGGCGGTACTGGACCTTTATTCCACCGGCCTGTACCCGGACTTCGTGCTGTGCCGGTCGGACCGCCCGGTGGCGCCGGATATCCGGCGCACCGTGAGCAAGGTGTGCAGTCTGCCGGAAGAGCGCATAATTTCCGCTCCGGACATATACTCCATATATGACGTGCCGGTCAATTTTGAGAAAGAGCATTTTGGCGATACTCTGCTCAAAGCTATCGGCTTGCCTCCGCGCCGGAGAGACCTTTCCGATTGGACCGCTCTGTCCCGGAAAATTCGGCGCCTGCGCAAAACGGTACGTATAGGAATCGTAGGCAAATATTTTAATTTCAAATCTTGCAAAGATACTTATATTTCGGTAATAGAGTCCATAAACCACGCCGCGTGGGCTATGGGTTACAAGCCGGAGATATTGTGGCTGGACGCGGAAAAATACGAGAAAGATAAAAAGGCGCTCCGGGAACTGGATGCGCTTGGAGGAATTATCGTGCCGGGCGGTTTCGGAAAGCGGGGCACGGAGGGAATGATCCTGGCCGCGGATTACGCCCGGCGCCGGAAAATTCCGTATTTCGGCCTATGTTTGGGAATGCAAATTCTGACTGTTTCTTACGCTCGAAACCTTTTGGGGCTCGGCCGGGCAAACTCCACCGAGTTTGACCCGAAGACTCCGGATCCGGTGATTGCCACCATGAAAGACCAAGTGGAAAAAATTAAGCGAAAGAATTACGGTGGCACTATGCGCTTGGGCGCGTACCCTGCCCTTTTGAAAAAAGGGACGGTGGCCGCGAGCGCTTATGGGGCCGCCCGGATTTCGGAAAGGCACCGGCACCGCTATGAGGTAAATTCGAAATACATAGAACGGCTGGAAAAAGCCGGCCTAGTGTTTTCCGGAATTTCTCCGGACGGGAAGCTGATGGAAATTGCGGAACTGCCGAAAAAAATTCACCCCTTCTACCTTGGAACTCAGTTTCATCCGGAATTTTTGAGCCGTCCGCTCGCCCCGCACCCGCTGTTTTTGGCATTTCTAAAAGCAACTCTAACCAGAAAATAGTCAACCCGCCAGGTTGACTAAATTAAGGTTTTTTCAGTTCCTTTTTTGCTTGCGCTTGGATTAGTTTGTTGGTATCATATATGTAGATCCTCCAGAAGGACCAAAGGTCGAAGCTTAATCTTTGGCGGGGAAGTTTTTATTTTTCCGCGGCAAATCATGAGCAAACTAATGGAGGAAATTCTATCGGACCGGAGAGTCCGCAGCCGCGCTTCCATGGAGCTCCTTTTGGGGCGGGTAATGAGCGCCGGTTCTCCCTGGTCGGGAGAGTGAGGGGTGACCCAGCTATTTTGCCTCCGCCTCCGTCATCCGACAGCTGGCGGAGGCGGATGGCGGGTCGGAGCGCCTTTTCTTTTTACTCTCAAAAGATTCAAATGAAAAAAATTCTCCGTTTGGCGAAATCTTCCATCAATAAATTTGTCGCCCCCCGTTCTCTAAGCGAAGACAGCCGGCGAGGCGAATTCATATTAAACGTGCTTTTGCTGTTTTCTCTCGGCCTCTTTTTGGCGGCTATAATAGTGAGCATTTTAGTCGCTATTTACCGGCCGATTTCCCACGGACATAGCTCGATGCCGATCCTATCCCTTATCGCCGCTTTTTGCCTGTTTTATTTTCTGCATTTTTTGAACCAAAGGGGACACTACCGGATTTCCGCTCATATCTTTATCGCTTTTTTCTTTCTGCTTTCCCTATATATGGGCTACCGATGGGGAGTGGACGTGAACGCTTCCATTCTGCTTTACGCGCTTTCAGTGGTAATGGCCGGAGTGCTTCTCGGGGCCCGTTCCGCCTTTATTTTAGCGGGAGTGATCGCCCTATCCATGGGAACTATGGGATATCTGGAAAATATCGGAAATATACAGGTGAACAGCTACTGGCGCGCCGAGCCGTGGCAGGGAAGCGACACGGTGATGACTGCCATAGTGTTTTTGTCCGTGGCGGGAGTATCCTGGCTTTTCAGCCGGGAGATTGAAAAGTCCCTGGGGCGGGCCCGCTTGTCCGAAAAACTCCTGGCCAAAGAGAGAGACGCGCTTGAAGAAACGGTAGAAAGACGAACCCGGGAATTGCGGGAAGCGCAGGCGGAAAAAATTTCCCATTTGTATCGGTTCGCGGAATTCGGCCGGCTCTCCGCCGGGCTTTTCCACGATCTCATGAATCCCCTTGAGGCGGTATCTCTGAATATGGAGAGGGCGGAAAAGGAAAAAGAAGAGAACGGAAACCTGGCCCAAGCCGGAAAATATCTGAAGCAAGCCATATTCTCCGCCAGAAAAATGGAAGAATTCATCGGCGCGGTCCGAGCCCAACTGTCCAAGAAAAAAGAAGAGAAGATTTTTTCTCTGCGGGAAAGCACCGAGCAGGCCATACGCCTGCTCTCCTATAAAGCCCGGCGGGCCGGAGCGAGCATATCTTTTTCCGCCACCGGGAAATTTTCGGTGTTCGGGGAAGAAGTGAAATGGAGCCAAGTGGCTCTGAACTTGATTTCAAACGCAATTGAAGCGACCGAAGAAGCGGTTCGCCGCGGGGCCAAGCCGGAAGAAATATCGGTTTCGCTCCTGGAGGAAAACGGACGAATAATTTTTAGGGTGGCGGACAGTGGAGTCGGAATTTCTCCGGAAGATAGACTGAAGATTTTTGATCCATTTTGGAGCACCAAGGCCGGAAAGGAAGGGAAGGGAATGGGCTTGGGCCTGTCCATTACCAAGAATATCGCGGAGAAAAATTTCGGCGGCGAGATTTCCGCGACTTCGGCGGGAGGAAAAACAATTTTTACCGTAACTGTTCCAAAAGAAAAACGAGCGGAGTGAAACAAAAAAATTCTCATAAAACTTTCTGTTCTTACAGGCAGAGACTTTATTCAGGATTAAATATGAAAAAAGAAATATCGGAATTGTTAAAAGTTCCGAATGACAAACGGCCATTTTCCGGAAATGTGAGCGAACTGTTTTTCGCTCTTTCCAAGATTGCCCGGAAGGATAAAAATATGATTAAAGCCGAGACGCTCGGAAAAATAACCGCTCTTTTGGTGTCGCTTGAATCGGCCCCGGGCGGGCCGTACTATTCCCGTGTTCCAGAAAATAGTCTGAAAAAAAAGGGTGAAATTGATTATGAAACCAATCGAGCGATCGCGGAATTTTTGTCTTTGTACGGAGTGTGCCTGCCGAAAATGGCAGAATATATGCCAAAACCAGAGACTGAGGGAAGCCCGGCTTCCTCTTGGAAGTCCGGCTTCCAAAATAAGACTTCCTTTTTTGCGTCCCTAGAATCTATAGCAGAAGAAAAAAAAGAAATGTCCGGCGTCCGGCAAGCGCTGGAACGGAAACTCTGCATGGTTCCGGCAGCCCTGCGGGCCGGGGCTCGCCGGGCCTTTTGGCGGACGGTGCGGGGCAATCCGGACAAACAGATGCCCCTGATCGGTTTTTTGATAAAAAAATCTCTTGGCCGAAGGGGGAAGAGAATTTCTAAACGGCTTTTGGAGGAAATAGGGGTGATAAACACTTTCTTTTGGAGCGCTTTCATAATTTACGATGATTTTTGGGATTTAGACGAGGCGGCGGCACCCGCCCTTTTGCCGGTGGCCAATATGTTTTCCCGATTGCACGCCGAATTCTTCAGCCACCCGGAAGAAAGGGCGAGTGCCGCCGCCCTAAATCTCTCCGCTTCCCGGGCCGCCGAATTCCGGAAATTTTTTCTCCAGCTGATGGGCCGGCTGGACGCGGCAAACGCTTGGGAGATTAAACATTGTCGGGCAAAAATAGCGAGAGGTATATTCCGCATTCCGGAAGATTTCCCCGGCTACGGGGACTATTCCAAGAAATACGAGCCGGCCTCCGGACATATTCTCGGGCCGATCCTGCTTCTCGCTCTTGCAGGGGAGAAAACAGGCGGAGCATGTTCGCATAGCATGGAGCGATATTTCAAGCACCTGCTCATTTCCATGCAGATGCTGGACGATATGCACGATTTTGAAGAAGATTTGAAAAGAGGACACTTAAGCACAGCGGTATGGGCGTTTTTACGAAAACTTCCGAGAGGAAAAAAAGAAATCAATCTTAAAAAAGAATTGCCGGAAGCGAAAAAACTCTTCTGGTTTTCGGTCCTTCCAAAATTGGCGGAAGAAACTCTCTCGCAGTGTCGCCTGGCCCGAGCGGCTCTTTCCCGCGCCCGGTTTATTTCGTGTCCCGAGCCGCTTTTGCGTCTCCTTCTAAAACGGGAGAAAGCGGCTAAAGAGGCGCTTCTCCGGCAGGCAGACTCCATAACCTTTTTGAAATCTTGCAACTTTTCTTCCTAGTGTTTATTTTTACTTTATCCGATTTTTAACCGCAATTTACCCTGGGACGTTTATATTTTCCGGTATGGATGAAAAATTATTAAGAGAGTACCGTTGCGCCTGCGGCAAGCTCCTATTCAAAGGGTCCCTCTTCACTGGAACAGTGGAGGTGAAATGCCGGCATTGCCGGGATATTGCCTCTTTCTTCGGAGAACTGGAGCGCTCCGGCCGAAGCCCCTTGGCCGCTTTTGCCGATTAGAAAAGAAGTGCCGCCGTAATTGAAGGAGAAAAAACAAAAGCGGAGAAAATTAAGAAATTTTGTATCCGGCGCGAGGAATGGTGCGGAGCAGAGAGTTTGCTCCGAGAGAGCGGAGCTTTTTGCGCAGATTGGATATATGCATTTCCACTGTGTTGGTCAATGGGTCGGCGTTCATATCCCAGACGTGCTCCAGAATTTCCATGCGGGTGGCAGTTTGGCCGCGGTTTTCCAAAAGATACCAAAGCAGGTCAAATTCCTTGGGTGAAAGCCGCGCCTCTTTCTTCCGGAAAAAAGCGGTCCGGTCCCGGGCATCGAGAGAGAATCCTTGCGCCTCTAAAATTCTGTCTCGCGGACCGTCTTTGGGACCGCTTGGATGACGCAGGCGCGCGCGCAGGCGGGCCAGAAGCTCGCTGAAAGAAAAAGGTTTTTCCAGATAATCGTCCGCTCCGAACTCTATGGCCCGAGTCTTTGTGCACACTTCATCGTTTACCGAAAGCAGGATGATTTTTGAATTTTTTCCCTGCCGGCGGACTTCGGCGCATATTTCGAGACCCGTCTTGCCCGGCAGGACATTGTCCAAAATTAGAGCGTCATAATCTTCCATGAGAGCCAAGCGGAGCCCCGTCTCTCCATCGGAAGCGGCGCGCACCGTAAAACCTTCTTCGGCCAGGGCGCCTTCCAGAAAGGAGAGAGTTTCTCGATTGTCGTCAACAGCCAAGATTTTCATAGAGAAGCCAGCGTATTATAACACGAAATTTTCATAAAAAATTTAATAGAGAAAATCTTACCGGCGCAGAATATGCTTTGGTTCCCGCCCTTCAAAAAAATCAATAATATTTTCCGCGGCCATTTTTGCCATCTGCTCCCGGGCGGGGGCGGAGGCCGAAGCCATATGCGGAGTGAGCACGGTATTCTGCATTTTTTCAAGGACAGGGGTAATCTTCGGTTCAAATTCATACACATCCAGACCCGCCCCGGCAATTATTTTCCGCTCCAAAGCCAAGGCAAGGGCCTTTTCGTCTATCACCGCTCCGCGGGAAGTATTCAAGAGGAAGGCCGTCGGTTTCATCAAGCGGAGATTTTTTTCGTTTATCAGGTGCCGGGTGGAAGAAAGAAGAGGAACATGCAGACTGACAAAATCAGCTCTCGGCAGAATTTCCTCTATTGTCTTGAAATATATCGCGCCGCAATTTTTTTCCAGCTCCCTGTTTTGAACCACATCGGTGTAAATCACCGAGAGTCCCAATGCCCGCGCCATTTCCGCCACTCTTTGGCCGATGCGCCCCGCGCCCGCTATTGCCAAAGTTTTGCCGGCGAGGTCCGTGCCCAAAAACGCGAGCGGTTCCCATCCTTTGTATTTTCCGGCCCGGACAAAGCGATCGCCTTCCGGAATCCTTTTAGCCAGAGAGAACAAGAGGCCGATAGCGTGTTCAGCCACTGATTCCACGATCAGGGGAGCGGGGGAATTGGCCACGGTAATGCCGCGAGCTTTTGCCTCCTTGAGGTCAATATTGTCAAAACCGACGGCGTAGTTTGAATAAATCTTCGCCTGCGGTGCCGCGTCAAAAACTTCCGCATTTATCCGGTCGGTGAGCAGCGAAAGCACCGCGTCATAGGGCTTTTTTTGAAGCAAGGAAATTAATTTTCTTTCGGACGGAATCTTGTCTTTGCCGTATACGTCCACCGCGTATCCTTTTTCTCGGAGCATTTTTTCGGCCACCTCCGGTATCTTTCTGGTGATGAAAATATTTTTTTGCATA
>JAKALJ010000001.1:0-2798 GCA_021813175.1 bacterium
CAAAGAAGAAAAGTATGTGTTGAATCTCATTGACACTCCCGGGCATATTGATTTTTCATACGAAGTTTCCCGCGCTCTGAAGGCAGTAGAGGGTTCAATTCTTCTGGTGGACGCTACCCAAGGAGTGCAGGCCCAAACTCTGACTACCCTTAATATGGCCAAAGAAAGCGCTCTGATAATTATTCCCGTGCTTTCCAAAATAGATTCTCCGCTTGCCCGGATAGAGGAAGTGAAGATAGAGACCGCCCGGCTTTTAGGAGTAGAGACGAAAGAGGTATTGGAAGTATCCGGAAAAACCGGACAGGGAGTGAGAGAGCTTCTGTCTGAAATCGCGCGAAGAATTCCTCCGCCGGAAACAAATGAAATATCCGCCTCTTCGGCCAGAGCCCTTGTTTTTGATTTTAAGTATGATTCGCATCGCGGAGTAATCGTGTATGTGCGGGTATTTGACGGCAAAATCAGCAAAAGAGATTCCCTGCAATTCTCCGCTTCCAAGGAAAAATTTATAGCCGGGGAGGTGGGTATTTTTTCTCCGGAAGAAACACCCAGAGAAACTCTTTCGACGGGGGAGATAGGATACATTGTTACCGGCATTAAGCGTCCGGGAATCGCCTCGGTGGGAGACACGGTCACTTTCGCCAGGAATCCTTTGCCGGCCCTCCCGGGCTATTTCTGCCCAAGCCCGGTGGTATGGGCCTCGGTGTACCCGGAAAACGCGGATGATTTTCCGGAATTGTCTTTGGCTCTTTCCCGTCTGCGCCTGTCTGATTCCGCTTTTTCATACGAGGAAGAATCTTCCGGTACCTTGGGAAAGGGTTTTCGGTGCGGATTCCTCGGTATGCTGCATTTAGAAATCATCACCGAGCGCCTGCGGCGGGAATTCGGCCTGGCTCTGGTGATAACTATGCCGTCTATTACCTACAAAGTTACTTTGAAAAACGGCGTTGAAAAGACGATATACTCCCCGCACTTTTTTCCGGACGACGGACAGATTGCTTCCATAAAAGAGCCGTGGGTATCGGTGAAAGTTATTGCTCCCTCGGAATATTCAAGCGCTCTGATGCCCTTCTTTTTTGAGCATGAAGGAATAGTGGAAGGAATGGAAAGTTTTGGGAAGTTTTCTTTAGAAGACGGATCCGGCGGGCATGCGAGCAATCGCACTTTGTTCACCATAGAGATGCCCCTGCGGGAGCTTATGCGCAATTTTTTTGACGACCTGAAAAGCATCACTTCCGGATATGCCTCCATTTCCTATGAAATAGGTCAATATAAGGCGGCGGATGTTACCCGGATGGATATTCTGGTGGCCGGCGAACCGGTTTCCGCCTTCTGCCGGGTGGTTTCGCGCGGGAAGATTGAAGAGGAGGCCCGGGGGCAAGTGGAACGGTTGAAAAAAATAATCCCGCGGGAGCAATTCGCTTTTAAGTTGCAGGCCCGGGCTCTGGGTCGGATCATTGCCAGCGAAACCGTTTCCTCTTATCGCAAGGATGTGCTCATGCACGGCAGTAAAGTGGTAGGCGGGGGAGATGTGTCCCGCAAAAAAAAGCTTCTAGAAAAACAGAAAAAAGGCAAAGCGCGCATGAAAGAAAGAGCTAAGGTGAATATTTCTCAGGAAGTATTCCTGAAAATGATGCGCGGGAAGTAAGGAAAAAGTATTGCCGGAGTTCTTGATATTCCATCTCCGGGTACGGGATTTTTTCTGCTGAAAAAATCCCTGAAGCTCTCGCGCCGTCGCGCTCGAAACCCCCTACGATGGGATATCAAAAACTCCGTTACAGAAACCTTACTTTACCGCGAAAATTGGCGAATAGAGGAGAATCATGCCAAGAATCATTACCACCGCCAGCACCGCCCATATAATCTTTATTTTCTTTTGGTGTTTTTTGCTGAAAAACATATAATATACAAATACTAACACAAAATGCGAAATTTTAAAACACAAAAAAGAAGCTGGCGAAGAACTCTAGAGTCCACTCCGGCTTTGGTCCTGCTTTTTCTCTTGACCATATTCTTTGTTTGGAATATTTTTAGTTTCTTTGGCAAAGCCAGAAAAACAGCCGAAAGCAAAAAACTGGCGGAAGAGAAAGTGCTGGAACTGCAGAAACAGAAATCAGATCTTTCTTCCGAAATAGGCCGTCTGGGGACGGAGGCGGGAGTGGAAGCGGATATTCGGGAGAAATTCGGCCTAGCCAAAGCAGGGGAAGGAGTGATAGTAATAGTGGATCAAAAAGGCGCTTCCGCTCCCGCCTCCCTGCCGGCACAATCCGGATGGAACTTCTGGAATTTTTTGAAGAATTTGTTTAAATAAAACAGCGTGCTATACTCATAACATATATGGACGCATTAAGCATAACCCAGACCATATTTTATGCCATCGCTTCTATCGTGCTTATCGTGCTCGGCGGAATTTTGGTGGCCGTTTCCTTGCGTATGCTCGGGGTGCTGAAAGACGCCCGGGAGGTTTCAAAAGGAATTAAGCTTTTCTACACAAAAATTGCCCGCACCGCCAGCAAGTTTTTCGGCTCTGCCAAAAACAAACAGAAATGATCCGCGGATGTAGTTTAGTGGCAGAATGGTTGCTTCCCAAGCAACAGGTCCGGGTTCGATTCCCGGTATCCGCACAAAAGAAAACCGCCCGAATAGTTTTGTGCTATTGGGCGGCCCCGCATCCGCGGGAAAAAATTATTTAAGCAGCATCATTTTTTTTGTCTGTATAAAATTACCAGACTTGAGCTGGTAAATATACAGACCAGAAGATAAATTCCCGGCATTAAAATTTATTTCGTAATTGCCGGCAA
>JAKALJ010000001.1:2898-26205 GCA_021813175.1 bacterium
TGTCAAGGGAAAAAATTTGACTGGTGTGATATAATAAAATTAATTAAAGGTAATCAAGAAACACAATTATGCAAAAAAACGTGACCATATATTCCACCCCTACCTGCCACTTCTGCCACATGGCAAAGGAATTTTTCAAGGCGCACAACGTGGCTTTTACCGATTATGATGTAGCCAGCAATTTGGAAAAACGAAAAGAGATGATGCAAAAATCCGGCCAAATGGGCGTTCCAGTGATCTATATCGGAGAAGAGATGATTGTCGGCTTTGACAAGCCGAGAATTTCCAGTCTGCTCGGGATCGCCTAGGGCAGGGCAGCATGTCCAAAATATCCAAAATAATTTTTTCTTTAGCTCTCACCGGGGCATTAGTTTTCGTGTTTCAAAATCCGCTTTCCAATCTGGCAAAAGAAGTTACCGGAAAGTATTTTCCTTGTTCCGAACCGATTAAATATTCATTGGGCGTTTTTGATCCACGCTTCGGTATTTCCAAGGAGGATTTTTTGAAGGCGGTGGACCAGGCGGCGGAAATTTGGGAAAAACCCTCAGGAAAAAATCTTTTTGCTTATGATCCAAACGGAGGGCTAAAGATAAAACTGATTTATGACCAGCGCCAAGCGTCCACTATGGAACTGCAAAAGCTCGGTCTGTCTGTGAACAATACCAAGGCTTCCTATGACAAACTGAAGGCCAAATATGATTCGCTCTCTTTGGAATACAATGCTCAAAAAAAAGATTTAGATAAAAAGATAAGCGCTTTCCAGGCAAAGAAAGACGCCTATGAAAAAGAAGTGAATAAATGGAACAGCCAAGGCGGAGCTCCGGAGGCGGATTATAATCGCCTGAACGCGGACAAGGCATCCCTAGACCAGGAGGTGGCGGAAATAAATAAAATAGAAAGCAACATGAGGACCAAAGCTAATGCCATAAACGCCTTGGCTACCGCCATTAATCAGCTGGTGGTTACCTTAAACATCGGGGTAAATAAAATAAATAAAGTGGGCCAGCAGACAGACAGCGAATTTGAAGAGGGAAATTATCAAAGCGGGCCGAACGGCGAGGAAATAGATATCTACCAATTTGACAGCCGAAACAAACTTATACGGGTTCTTGCCCACGAGATGGGCCACGCTTTGGGCTTGGCTCACGTGAACGACCCGAAAGCGATCATGTATTATCTGAACAATGGCGCCAATGAGACTCCCACAGCTACGGACTTGGGAGAACTCTACGCAAAATGCAAAATTAAGACAGGGCAGTAACTCTCATTCTGATTTGGTGTCCCCGGCAGGAATCGAACCTGCAACTATTCCTTAGGACGGAACTGTTATATCCATTTAACTACAGGGACTTTTGATTTACTCTGAATAATTTAGCACGAAACCATATTTTAGAAAAATGCAGTTTGATTGCGGATTATATTATGCTAATATGTTTTCATGGACCCGGAATACAAAGCCCAGCTCGAGGAAGCTCTCTCCCTGGCAAAAGAGAACAACATAATGTTGAAAACGCTCAAACGCTCTCTTCTATGGAGCAGAGCGTGGCACGTTTTATATTGGGTCATTATTATCGGATCGACGGTCGGGGCGTATTATTACATCCAGCCGTATTTGGAAAAACTGATAGGGGTATATAGCGGCGCCCAGCAGAATCTGGACAGCGTAAATTCAATATTAAACAGTTTCAAGAAATAAAAAGGCCGAGATAGCTCAGTTGGTAGAGCATTCCCCTGAAGAGGGAAGGGTCCCCAGTTCGATCCTGGGTCTCGGCACCGCAAAAAGAAAAAAAGGAAGCCCTTCTTCCTTTTTTTAAATATGTGGCGTAATAATGCCTTAAAACAGGACAGGTCGGGAACATTCTCTTCCGGGGTCGCTCTAGTTTTACAGCGATTTCACCTTCAGGTTCGCTTTCCGGTCGCGGTCAATCTTTTTCAGGCGGATAGTGAGCAAGCCATGCCGTTCGGTGGCTTCCGCTTCTTCCGGCTCCACTTCCTGAGGCAGAGAAATGGTTCGGGAAAAACTACCCCAATACAATTCTTTGGCAAAATAATTGTTTTCGTCTATTATTCGCGTCTCTTCGCGCTTCCCTCGTATGGTTACCGTGTCCCGTCCAATGGAAAGCTCCAAATCTTCCGGTTTTACTCCGGCCACCATGGTTTGAATTATTATTTCGGCGGGAGTTTGGTACACGTCTACCGCCAGTTCCGCTTCCTCTTCTTCCGGCAGCCAATCGTTGACGCTTGCATGTCCTCGACGGTCTTCCTTCACGGAAATTTTTCTCGGTTCTTCATCGTATTCATCTTCCGCGTTTCCAGCCCCAGTCAGTTTTTCAAAGAAGCTTCTTTTTTTGGCTTGCATAAATTTTATAAAAATTATTTATAATTATTTTGATTAAGTATTCAATCGTCCCCGCTGATTCGCCGCACTTTTTCAAACAGAAGCATTACCACAATAGCCGATATCCACAAGAATCCAAGCGCTCTTATGATATTTCCGCCTTCTCCCATTATAAAGAAATTAAAGGCGCTGTGCAAGGAAATGGCCAGAAGAAGGCCGGATAAAAAATATCCCCCTTTTTTGAGTCCGCTGGTTCCCATAGAAAGGCCCAGGAACACTCCGAATATGCCGGTGGAAACGGTATGCAATAGAGTGGACCCCAGAAATCGGAGCTGGCCGGTCAAAAGACTTACTGTGCTTTGTCCCAGAGCAAGCGGTTTGATCAGAAACATAGCGTTTTCGAGAGCGGCGAAACCGAGGGCCGCTGTAATCATGTAAATAGGCCAATCCAACGGTTCGTCAAAGTAAGATTTCCGCACCATGATGATTACCGCCAGAAACTTGATTATTTCTTCAATAGCCGCCCATAGGATTATGTCCGCGGCATAAGAACGGAAAATAGACTGAACGAACTGCTGTATAGGCACAGCAATGATGACCGAAATCATGCCGAGCAGAAAAACTCCAGTCAAAAGACCCTTGGGTTCCGGTTTTTTTTCGTCCTCCTTCAGCCAGAACCACAGCCAAAGAAGAGAGGGGAGGATTCCTCCTAACAGAGCAGTGGCAAGTATTTGCGGATCGTGAGTTATATTGGCCATTTTTCCACCATTAATAATTTTTTCCCTGCGGGACCTTCGGGCATCATGGACCAAATTTCTTCGGTGACAAAGGGCATAAATGGATGCAGGGCCTTCAGAAGATATGAAAGATGAGAGAAGAGCAGGGCTCGGGCGGAATCCGCGTTTCGGTTTTCTTGAAATTTTTTCTTAGAACGTTCAATCAGGATGTCCGCGAAAGTGTGCCAGAAATATTCGTAAATTTTTTCCGAAGCCAGATACAGTTTGTATTCTTCCATGTCCTTAGTAATTTCCTTGAGCAGTTTTACCAGCTCCTTATCTGCTTTTTTGTCTTCCTCGTCCAACTTCGGCAAATTTTCTACATTTAAATCTCCGGCCTGCTCCAACACAAAGCGGGAAGCGTTCCAGATCTTGTTGGCGAATTTTCCATACGCTTTTACTTTCTGGACATCAAAAGAAAGGTCGCTGCCCGGACCTACGCCCACAATCATAGACATACGCAGAGCATCCGTGCCATATTGTTTTATTATCTCCTCGGGTTCTATGCCATTTTTGGCAGACTTGCTGAATTTCTGCCCTTTGGAATCGCGCACAATGCCATGCAAGTATACTGTCCTGAAAGGAATATCGCCCAAGAGGTACTGGCTCATCATGATCATCCGGGCCACCCAGAAGAAAAGTATCTCGTAACCCGGATTAATCAGACTGGTGGGATGGTAGTCAGCCAAATCTTTTGTATTTTCCGGCCAGCCCAAAGTGCTAAAGGTCCACAGAGCCGAAGAAAACCAAGTGTCTAAAGTATCGGTATCCTGCTTCCACCCTTCTTCCTCTACGTCCTTAATTTCACACCTTATCTTGGAATCTTTATACCATACCGGTATCCGGTGGCCGTAAATGATTTGCCGGGAAATGCACCAATCGCGCAAGTTTTCTATCCAGTGATAATATTCTTTTTCAAAACGTTCCGGCATCACCTTAATCTTCCCGCTTTTCACCGGCTCATACATCAGGTCTTTCAAGGTTTTGTTTCCGCGGGAAGGAATGGGCTTGTTCACATCCACAAACCACTGCATCATGATTTGCGGTTCTATCAGCCCGCCGGTTCGCTCGGCAGTAGCTACTCGGTGAGTATAATTTTCATTTACCGATACGAGCAATCCCTTCTTTTGCAGTTTTTCAACGATTTTTTCCCGCGCTTCCGCAATTTTCATGCCGGCGAATTCCCCGGCTATAGGCAGAAGCTTTCCGTATTTGTCAATTATCTGCTCTTTATCCAAATCATATTTTTCCGCCAGGACAAAATCCTCGTGTGAGTGCCAAGGGGTGATGGTCATCACTCCGGTGCCGAACTCCATGTCAATAATCGGATCTTTGATAATTGTCGCTTCAATCGGTCCATTGATCCATTCCACGGTAAGTTTGTCGCCGTGCTTCCACTTTTTGTAACGTTTGTCGTCCGGATGCATTACCACGTATTTGTCGCCAAACTTGGTTTCCGGCCGAGCGGTGCCGATTTCAAACGGGCCGTATTTGAAAGTGTAAAATTTGTCTTTTCGTTCTTCATACACGATTTCATCGTCCGAAATTGTAGTCTGTCCTTTCGGATCCCAGTTCACCATGCGGTGCCCGCGATAAATGAGACCCTCGTCGTACATTTTCTTAAAAGCGGTCCGCACCGCAAGCTCGCGCTTCTCGTCTAGGGTGAAAGCAAGACGGCTCCAGTCAAGTGACGCTCCGAGCAGGCGCATCTGCCCGAGCATATCTTTTTGGTTTTGCAAACCGAAGTTGCTTACCATTTTAAAGAATTTCTCCCGTGAAAAATCGTGGCGGGATTTTCCGGTTTCTTTATGCAGGTCTTTCTCAAAGCGCGCCTGAGTGGCGATGGCGGCATGGTCCGTGCCGGGAAGCCACAGGGTTTTCTTCCCGCGCATCCGCTCAAAGCGCGCAACGGTGTCTTGCAGGGCCTGTTCCAAAACATGTCCCATATGCAAGCGCCCCGTAACATTGGGCGGAGGAAGCACCATTGAAAAATATTCAGCCCTTGGGGAAGTTACGCCCTTTTTTACGCACAGGTCGGGACTAAAAAAACCGCTCTCTTCCCAGAGACGGTATATTTTCTCTTCGGTTTGGCAGGGATCATAGGGCTTTAACAGTTTCTCGTTTACTTCCATACCAAGAATAATATCATAAAATTACCTTTATAGAGATAGATTTCCCTTCGCTTTGATTTTTGTCGGACGGGGGACTTTCTTTTTATTTTTTACATATTCCAGATATCCCGCCACTCCTGTCATCAGGGCATTGTCCCCGGTGAGAGCTTGGTCCGGCAAAAGGATTTTCTTGCCCTTGAAGGTTTTTTTTATTTCCTGGCGCAAAAAATTGTTGGCCGCTACTCCGCCGGCCAAGATTATGGCTTTCGGCTGGTGTTTCTCCGCCGCTTTTTTCAGCTTGTGCGCCAGCACTTCCGCCACCGCGTTTTCAAATTCCATGGCAATGAGTTTTTTCTTTTCATTGGTTAGCTTTCCCATATCCCGAATGGCGTAAAGCACGGCAGTTTTCAGACCGGAGAAAGAAAATTCAAAATTATTGCTCTTTCGCATCGGACGTGGAAAAGAAAAATCTGGTTTTAATTTTTCCTTCCGCGCTTCCTCCGCCAGTTTTGATATTTTGGGGCCGCCAGGATAGGGGAGTCCAAGCATTCGAGCCACTTTGTCATAAGCCTCTCCGGCCGCGTCGTCCAGAGTCCGTCCGAGGATTTTATATTTTCCCAAATCTTCCCAAAGTACCAGTTCGGTGTGTCCTCCGGAGACAAGCAAAGCCAGCATGGGAAATTTGCTTTTTGTTAGAACTATTTTAAATTTTTCTTTTGGCCTAGCAAAAACAGAAACAGCGTGGCCTTCCATGTGATTTACCGGTATGACCGGAATCCGCTGTCCGTCGATAGACCATTTTTTCGCAAGTTCTTGGGCAAAAACTATTCCAGCCCATAGGCAGGGCTCGAGGCCGGGGCCGTAGGTCACCACGATAGCGTCCACTGGTCCGCCGGCAGGCGGATTTTTTTTACCAGAGAGCTTCGCTTTCTTGAGCATCAGCTCGGTCAATATCGGCAGATTTTTTATATGTTCTCGTTTAGCCAGGGACGGATATACTCCGCCGTATTCCGCATGAATGTCCTGTGTAGACACTGTATGCGCCAAAATCCGAAAAGAAGCGTTCCTGGCGCCTCCCGTTGCTTCAAATATAGTCACCCCCGTATCGTCGCAGGAAGTCTCAATACTTAAGATTTTCATTGCAAGGTGCGCGGTGAAAGGATCGAACTCTCGGCCTACCCCACGTCAAGGGGTCGCTCTACCACTGAGCTAACCGCGCTCTATATGGATTGCGTTTGCATAATAGATATTACAGCTTTTCTGCCTTTCCTTCAAGGCTGACAGTTTTAAAAGTATTTTGCTTTTTGTATAAAAATAGTGCTAGATTTTTTCTCCCAGTCTTTGTAGAGCCAAAATGAAGGCTCCCATGCGCAAATTAGTTTTGTTTTCCATGGCTTTTTCAAAAACTTTTTCGGCCGCCTCGGTCATTTTTTCTTTCAGTTTTCGCAGAATTTCTTTTTCACTCCAGTGTTCGCCGCGCAGATTTTGCTCCCACTCAAAGTAAGATACAGTCACCCCGCCGGAATTGGCCAGAATATCCGGAATAATCCAAATACCCTTTTCATACATACTTTCAATTTTTCTCCACAAAATTTCGTCCGCTTCGGGAGTTACCGGCCCATTGGCCAGTTCTAAGATCACCTTTGCTTTCATCTTATCCGCGTTTTCTTTTGTAATCTGGTTTTCAAAGGCGGCCGGCACCAGCACATCGCATTTTAGCTCAAGCAGTTCCCGATTGGTCATATTTGCGCTCAAGAAGCCGTTCTTCTTTTTTTCTTCCTCTAATTTTTCCAAATCCAGCCCGTTCTTGTCATACACCGCTCCTTTTGAATCAGAAATAGCTATAATAGTATGTCCGTGTTCTTTGAAAATCTTGGCCGCGTTCAAGCCGACGTTGCCGAAACCCTGGATAGCTATCGCGCATTTATCGGGGAGATCTAATTTTTTTTGCAGAGCTTGGAATACATAAAATCCACCAAGACCGGTGGCCATTCCGCGCCCTTCCGACCCTCCCTTGCCGAGGGATTTGCCGGTGATCACCGCCCCGCTTTTATCGCCAGTTATTTTAGCGTACTCATCATTCATCCAGTCCATTATCTCCGGAGTAGTGTTTACATCCGGAGCCGGCACGTCTTTTTTCGGTCCCAGCACATCGGAAAGCATCCGCATCCAGCCGCGGGAAAGTTTTTCCAGTTCATTCTTTGAAAGTTTTTTCGGGTCTACCGTTACTCCACCTTTGCCCCCGCCCATGGGAATGCCGGCCACCGCGCATTTCAAGGTCATCCAAAAAGCCAGAGCTTTCACTTCATCTATGTTTGTATCCTGGTGATACCTGATTCCGCCTTTATAGGGTCCGAGCAGGTTGTTATATTCCACTCTGTATCCTTCAAAAATATGAGTGTCTCCGCTGTCCATTTCTACCGGTATGGAAATCCTGATTTCCCGGTCAGGATTCTCTAGCCGAACGAACAGTTCTTTGCCTTTTTTTTGTTCAGTAAGATTAAAGCTCTTGATTTCAGCGGCTTTTTTGAGCTGGGCCATAGCGTTTTTGTACGGATTTTGTTCCATTTTTTTATACGTTTGATTTTGCTAATAATTTTTCCAAGGCGACCACTTCTTCCATCGTATTCGGCTGGCAAGCTTCAATCAAAGATGCAAGCGGAGCGGTTTCTATCTTTTTTCCTTGCCCTCGGGCGATTTTTATCATATCCGTCAGATAGTATTCGTTTTTGGCGTTGTTGTTTTGCAAAAACCCGATGTTTTGCCAGAGCCATTCGGAATCAAAAGCATATACTGCGGGGTTTAGCTCCTTGATTAACTTTTCATTTTCCGAGGCCTCCTTAAATTCCAGAATTGCCTCCATTTTCCCGTTACTGTCGCGGATAATCCGGCCGAAATGCCGCAGTCCCTTACGCCACTCTTCAAAATCCGGAACGGTAACAGTAGCCATAGTCACAGTTGATTTATTTTCGTGGTGCGCCAAGAGCAGGCGTTCAATAGTTTTCTTGGATAAGAGCGGCTGGTCGGAAGACAGCACCAGAGTAATCGTTCCGCCTGGGTGCACCTTGTCTTTGGCGGAAGCCACCGCCTGGCCGGTCCCGAGTGGCTCCGCCTGCTCGGCGTATCTTCGTTTTGGACCGAACGCGTTTATTACCTCTTCTTTCCGGTGACCCACCACTATCACCGGCGGAATTGGCATTTTAAGAGAATCCACTACGTCCAGAATATATCCGAGAAAGGGCTTGCCGCGAAGCAAAGTTAAA
This sequence comes from bacterium, assembly GCA_021813175.1. Taxonomy (GTDB): domain Bacteria; phylum Patescibacteriota; class Minisyncoccia; order Phycocordibacterales; family UBA9973; genus UBA9973. The sequence continues at coordinate 11,387 of JAKALJ010000001.1, forward strand.
GACTTTGGTTTGCCCGAATTCATTCTGGTGCCGAGGCCTCCGGCTAAAATTATGATTTGGGTGTTTTGCATGCCGGCTTTATATCCTATCACCGATAGTCCATTCCTACCAAGCGCGTTTCCAATTTAGAACACAACATAGCGCGTTATGACAAGTCAAAGAGAGTTTTAGGCGGTTTTTCTTCGCGTTTCCGTTTTTCAATTTCTTCCAGCACCTTCGGGATTTTTTTGAAATCTTCCATCAAAGTTTCCCGCATGGAGCCGTCGTACAGAGCCGCCGCCGGATGGTACAAAGCGTAAAAATATTTAGTGGGAACTCCGATGATTTCTCTTACCAGTAATTTTCCGTGCGTCTTGGATATCTGCTCGCTCGGAAAAAAATTGTTCAAGGCGTGCCGGCCGAGAAAAATGATGAGTTTGGGCGATATGGCGCCGAGCTCTTCCATAAGCCAGGGCCGGCAGGCGACTTTTTCTTCCGGCAGGGGATCGCGATTGTTCGGCGGGCGGTATTTCACGATGTTTGTGATATATACTTCGGCGCGTTTCATGCCGATGGCCGAGAGCATTTCCTCTAAAAATTTGCCGGCCGCCCCCACAAAGGGCCGGCCCTGCTCGTCTTCGCTTTTTCCGGGCGCCTCGCCGATGAAGACAATTTCCGCTTCCGGATTCCCGTCGCCCGGCACCGCCTGAATGGCGGTGTTTTTTAGCTCGCAAACGCACTCCCTCTTCCATTTTTCATGGACCCCAGTGAGAGTAGATTTTTTGTCCATAGCTTAAGATATTATATCACTTTTATGCGGAAGCGTTTTTCCTTCTTGACATTTTTGCTAATGATATTAAGGTAGAAATAAGACTGTTCTTTGGAAGAAAAAATCAAAATGTGGAAAATACTAGGCCGTACAAGGCCTGAGTATTACGGAAATTTTTTCTGAGATCCATTTTGAGGTGGTATTGCCACCTCTTCCAAAAGTTTATAGAAAGAACAGCCTGCCCCGCTTCTCCCTAGCGGGGCTTTTTTTGTCTGCTTTACGCCCGGGTGACCCCACCGGGAATCGAACCCGGATTGCCGGCTTGAGAAGCCGATGTCCTGACCGTTAGACGATAGGGCCTTACGCTAACGAAAAAATACTAGCATTTTTCAACCCAAAATAAAAATAGCAAAAACAAAAATCCCGGTGTCTTTTTTGTGAAGAATAAAAATCTTCAAGACACCGGGCGGCCGCTTGTGGGCGGCAAAAACTCACTTTGAGCTTAAAAAATCAATATGTGATTCTTTAAGTGGGACTATTGTCCCCAGCGGACAAATTTCTCAATTCTAGCAGGTGGGGAAATTCAAAACAGAACTTACCCAGAATTTGCATAACACCTCCGCTTTTTTGATTTGAAAAATTGTTATTGTAAGAACACTCAGAATTTTTTATGGCACCGTAATTTTGAACATGCCAATAAAATTCTGGAAGCACAATCTGAATTTTCTTGTTATTAACGTACCCCTTTGAGGAGGGAGCTAACGAGGACACCTCCTCGCCGGGGTACTTATTGATACGATTATCAGAAGGCTCCGTTTACAATAGTAGGACTTTCAAGAAATGTGTCAACAGAAAACAGTGGAAAAACTTCTAGTCTTCCATTTTCGGCTTTTCTATAGCCAGGGCGGAAAGCTCCGGAGAAGCGCCGGCGATGCGGAGAATATCCTTATCTATTTTTTTAAGCTCTTTGCCGGAAGCGTTGTAATGGTTCACTACGGTGCCGAGAGCGGTGCCGAGTTTGCCGTGGTATTCGTCGTATGATTTCAAATGCCGGCCCAGGTCTTCCACTTTTTTGATAATTTCCTTGGCGGATTCTTCTATATGCAGGGCTTTCAGGCCTTGCAATACCGTCTGCAAGTATGCCAAAAAAGAAGTGGGGGAAGTGATAATCACTTTGTATTTTCCGGCGGCTCGCTCTATCAAACTTTCCGCGTTTTCTTCCGCACTTGCTCCGCCGATTTTGTTTATCAATAGGTCATAATAGATGGCTTCGTGCGGAATAAACATAAAAGCAAAGTCCGTGGTGCCTTGAGAGGGTTGGACGTATCTAGCCGTTTCGGCTATGCGATTTTTCAAGTCGTTCACGAACACAGTTTCCAATTTCTTCTTTTCCACAGGGTCTTTTTCCTCGGCCATGCGGTTGTAATTTTCCAGAGAAAATTTTGAATCAATCGGAATTATCTTGTCTTTCACGAACACTGCCGCATCTACGATAGTGCCGTCCGGAAAGCCGTACTGCATCTGGTAGCTTCCGGCCGGCAAAACATTTTTCAGCACCGTTTCCAGATAGTATTCACCCAGGATTCCGCGCTGTTTCGGATTCTTTAATATATCCTGCAAGTTCTGCAATTGGTCGGCGAAAGAAATCACCTGCTTGTTGGTTTCGTCCAAGCGGGTCAGGCGCTCGGTGATGTCCCGGATGATTTTATTTGATTCGGAAGAGTGAAATTTTAAGCTCTCGTTCATCTGCCTGGAGGTCTCTCCGATTTTTGCGTCCACTGTGCGGGAAAGGTCATTCAATTGCTGCAGTATCAGTCCGAGGCCGGTGTCCTTTTCCGATTTTTCGGTGTTAGCTCCTCTCCTTATGACGGAAAGGTAAAGAACGGAAAGAGCCACGGAGAGGGCCGTCATAATACCAATGATTATCAACAAAGCAGTTTCCATAAATCTATATTACTCCTTTTTTAAAAAATGTCTTAAGGTAAAAACCAAATCTTCTTCCATACCGGACTTACCGTCTTCTTTCTCTTTTTCACCTAATAGCCATTCCAGATATGGCCGGTCAGTTTCAAGCACCTCTTCCATTTTCATGCCTTTATATTTGCCGAATCCCATACTTCGCAAGACGGAGGGCCTGGAAGAAATTTCCGTCATTTTTTCCAAGGCTCGAGCGGGAGAGAGAGCATATTTTTCTTCCATTTTCTTTTTCAAACGCTCATACAATTTTTCCAGAACCAGCACGTCTCCGCCGGCATCGTGGGCTCTGGCATCCACCTCTATGCCTAGGGCATAGCGCAGATACTGTAGATTGTATTTGGAAAGTTTTTCTTCCGGATCCAAATGCCTGGCCACTCGCAGGGTACAGATAAAATTTTTAGGTGTAATTCCTTCTTTCTCGAGGATCATCAGGTCAAACACGGCGTTGTGCGCCACCACCATGCTTCCCGGACTCTCAAACATTTTCTTTATCTGAGAAAATTCCGCGCTTTCCCGAAAATATGGCTTGTCCTCCACCATTTTGTTGGTGATGTGATTCACCGCGCTGGCTTCCGGCGGAATGCGGACGGGCGGCTTGTATAGGGAAACAAAACTTTCCTCTCCCGATTTATAGGCCAATTGGCATAAAAAATCGTTTGGAGTGTTTCCGGTAGTCTCAGTGTCAAAAAAAATGATTTTCTGCGGCATGCTTACATTTTAGCATAATTTTGATATACTGGAGCCCAAGGGAGACCCTGCTTTATCAATATGATCCAAACAGAAATTAAAAATAGCATAAAGGAGGCAATGCTGGCTAAGAATTTAGTCCGACTGGAGACTCTGCGCTTTCTTTCTGCCGCCTTCACTAATGAGCTGGTGGCCAAAGGCAGGAAGCCGACCGAAGAACTTTCCGATGAAGAAGCTCTTACTGTAATAAAGCGTTTGGCTAAACAGCGGAAGGATTCCATGGAACAGTTTGGGCGGGGTGGGCGGGAAGACTTGGTAGCGGAAGAAAAAGCCCAACTTGAAATTTTAGAGGAGTACCTTCCGCGGATGATGGAAGAGAAGGAGATTCAGCAAATAGCCGAAGCCAAAAAAAGAGAGCTCGGCCTAAGCCATGCTTCCGACAAAGGCAAACTGATGAAGGAATTAATGAAAGAACTTGGAGGGAAGGCGGAAGGCGGGATTGTAAAAAAAATCGTAGATTCCCTGTTTTAAGTAAAATGGATACAGTACAGCTATTAACCAACCTGGTGGAGCATCACGAAGTGCTGGCCTATGTGGTGATATTTTTCGGCCTTATTTTTGAAGGAGAAATAGTAGTGATTACTTCCGGAGTTCTCGCCTACTTAGGCGCTCTTGATTTTGGCACTGCCCTCCTTTTTATCCTGGCCGGCGGTTTTGCCAAAACCGCTTCTTTGTATTATCTCGGCACTCTTTTGCGCCGGAAATTCAGAGACAGCAAGGTAATGCGATATGTGGAAAAGCGAGCTCTATATCTGGCTCCAAACTTTGAAAAGAAGCCCTTCTGGGCCATCTTCATTTCCAAATTTATCAACGGAGTGAATTACATTGTGGTCACTTTTTCCGGGTACAAGAAAGTGAATCTAAAAACCTATCTGCAAGCGGAGATTCTGTCCACCCTCATATGGGCCCCCCTCCTTATGAGTTTGGGATATTTTTTCAGCCAGACGGCCCTGCGGGTGAGCCGGGACTTGGAAAAATTCTTTTTCATAATCGTTCTGCTTTTGGCGGCCTATTTTCTTTTTGATAAAATTGTCGCCGGGTCATACAGCTTTTTTAGTTCCCTGAAAAACGGGATGAAAAACAATGGAGATAAAAATGATGGACAATCCTATTAAAAAAATCATCACTCACAACGGCTCTTTCCACGCGGACGATATTTTCTCCTGCGCGGCTATTTGCATCCTGTTAAGGAAAAAAAAGGAAGGGTTCAAGATAATCCGCACCCGGGAGGAGGGGGTGATCGCAGAGGGCGACTATGTCTTTGATGTGGGCGGAACATATAATGAGAATGAAAACAGATTTGACCACCACCAGCCGGGCGGGGCTGGCAGGCGGGAGAACGGCATAGAATACGCCTCTTTCGGCTTGGTCTGGAAGAAAATCGGAGAAGAATTATGCGATTCGGCCGAAGCGGCTAAAATTATAGAGGAGAAGCTGGTTTCGCCCATTGATGCTTTTGATAACGGTATTGACCTCTTTGAACCGCGGCGCGGGGTTTCCCCGTATATTTTGGAGAGAGTTTTTATGGCCATGGAGCCTACCTGGCGCGAAGAAAATTTGGATGTAAATACAATGTTTTTGGAATGCGTGAAAATGGCGGAAAAAATTCTTCAAAGAGAGATTGTCCATGCCCGGGATTATATTTTGGCTGAACAATCAGCGCGGGAAATTTATCGAAAAACCTCGGATAAACGCATCATTGTTTTAGACAAGGATTATCCGGCGGAATTTACGGTGGAAAATTTTCCGGATGCTTTTTTTGTGATATATCCGCGCCGGGACGGCACCTGGGGAGCCAAAACTATTCGACTGGAAAAAGATAGTTTCCGAAATCGCAAGGATTTTCCCCTCGGCTGGGCCGGATTGCGTTACGAGGAGGCCGCCCGGGCCACCGGAGTGCCGGACGCGATTTTCTGCCACCGTTCTCTTTTTATGGCTGTAGCCAAATCAAAAGAAGGCGCCATAAAATTGGCTGAACTGGCGCTAAAGAATGGTGCTGTGCAATAAAACAGGCTAAAGCGCGAGGCAGAACTTTAAAATTTAGAAAATGGCTTTTATAGACGAAATCATAATACATGCTGAGGCAGGCCGCGGGGGCGACGGAGTAGTGCGCTGGCGGCACGAGAAATTCATCCCGAAAGGCGGTCCGGCCGGCGGAGACGGCGGTCGAGGCGGAGATTTTTATGTCCGTGCAGTGCGGGATATAAATGCTCTTGCCCGCTATCAGGCAAAAAGGGAATTCAGCGCGGGACGAGGCGAAGACGGCAAGGGGAAAAGTCTGCACGGAAAAAAAGGAGAAGATTTTTTTCTGGAATTGCCGGTGGGATCGGTGATAACCAATCTTGGCACAGAGGAAAAGCGGCAACTCTTGAGTGAAGGGGAAACAATCCAACTTTTGCGTGGCGGTTATGGCGGCTATGGCAACGAGCATTTTAAGGGTCCAGACAACACCACACCCAGAGAATGGAATCCCGGTCAGGAAGGAGAGAAAGGAGATTTTTTCATTGAACTGGAGCTTTTTGCCGATATTGGCTTAGTGGGACTGCCGAGCGCAGGTAAATCCTCGCTCTTGAACGCCCTCACCAAATCCCGCGCCAAAGTAGGCGATTACGCTTTTACCACCCTGGACCCGAATCTGGGAGATTTTTATGGATATGTGATCGCGGACATTCCCGGACTGATTAAAGGAGCGAATGAAGGCAAAGGGCTCGGGGTAAAATTTCTCCGGCACATCAAACGCACCAAGATGCTGGCGCACCTAGTTTCTTTTGAGAATCCAGACATGCTGAAAGCGTATGGCGAGGTACGCAAGGAACTGGAAAAATATGACCAGAAGCTTGATTTAGCAGAAAATGGTTTGGCCCGGAAAAAAGAGGTAGTTATTCTTTCCAAAACAGATATGGCAGAAAACGAGAAAGCAGTAAAGAACGCCGTGAAAGAATTCAAGAATCTCCGCCCGGACGTTTTTATCATATCTCTATATGATGACCATTCTGTAAAAGAACTGTCTTCAATCCTCTCCGCCATTTTAAAAAATTCTTAAATTGTTGTATTATTTTCTCAATGGGCAAAAAATACTACCCCACCATAGGCCTGGAAATCCACGCGGAACTCTCCACCGAGAGCAAGATGTTCTGCACTTGCAGGAATAATCCGGATGAGAAAGAACCGAATGTAAATGTTTGTCCGATATGCCTGGCGCACCCAGGGGCGCTACCCGTGGTGAACAAGAAAGCGGTGGAGCATGTGATTCGGGTGGGCCTGGCCGTGGAGGGAAAGATCGCGGACTTTACCGAATTTGACCGCAAGAATTATTTTTACCCCGATATTCCGAAAGGGTACCAGATCTCCCAATACAAATATCCGATTGTCTCCGGCGGACGGCTGGCCGGCTTTGACATTACCCGGGTGCATTTGGAAGAAGATACCGCCACGAACAAGCACGACCGCGGAAATTTTTCCCTGATTGATTTTAATCGAGCCGGAGTGCCGCTCATGGAGTTGGTGACTGAACCGAATACTTTTGAAAACGCGGAAGAAGCCGCCAAAACTGCATCCTTTTTTGCCAAAGAGCTTCAACTTCTGCTTTGGTATCTAGGCGTCTCCGAGGCGAACATGGAGAAAGGAGAAATGCGGGTAGAGGCGAACATTTCCGTCTCGCCCGAGAAAAGCAAGTTCGGCACCAAAGTGGAAGTAAAGAACTTGAATTCTTTCCGAAGCGCCGAGCGGGCGGTGAGATATGAACTGGACCGGATGATCAAACTGCATGAAGAAGGGAAGGCTAAGGAGATTACGCAAGAAACACGCGGCTGGGATGAAGGAATGCAAAAAACTTTTTCCCAGCGCAAAAAAGAGTCAAGCCACGACTATCGGTATTTCCCCGATCCGGATATCCCAAAATTCAAACTGCATGAATTGTTTGATTTGGAGAAAATGAAGAAAAAATTGCCCGAACTGCCAAGAATGAAGCGCGAAAGATACCGGAGGGATTTCGGGATCAAAAATGAAGACATAGAATTCTATGTAAACGATCCGGCCCTGGGAAAATGGTTTGAAGAGATCGCCGGAATTTTGATGGATAAGAAAAAAATAAAAATGGCTTCTAATTATATAATTTCCGATTTTGCGGGGCTGGCTAAAGCGGATGTGTCAGTAAAAGTTCCCGCGGCTGAAAACTTCGCCGAGCTGGTCACCATGACGTTCGTCGGCGAGATATCTTCCCGGGCGGCCAAAGATATTTTGGCCATGATTGTAAAAGAAGACGGATCGCCCCGGAAAATTGCCGAAGAAAAGAATTTTTTACAGAAGAGCGATCCTGAAGAACTGAAAGAAATTGTTCAGGAAACCATAAACACGAATCCCAAAATTGCCGCTGATTATAAGAGCGGAAAGCGGAACGCCTTGATGTTTCTAGTAGGTCAGATAATGAAAAAAACAAAAGGATCCGCTAATCCCGAGATAGCTAAACAACTACTTGAAAATTTGTTAAAATAGAGTAATGAGAACTCTTAGGGAATGTATTCAAGAGGCCGAGGAGAAGAAAGTCGCCATCGGCCATTTTAATATTTCCAATTTGGAGGCTCTGCATGCCATCTATCGCGCGGCCAAGAGGCTTTCCGTGCCGGTGATTATCGGTCTCTCCGAAGGAGAAGAGCAATTCTTTGGCCGGAACGAGGCAGAGGCGCTGATCGCGGAAATCAGAAAAAAAGACGGATATCCGATATTCGTGAATGCCGACCATCACCACAGTTTTGAATCTTTCAAGCAAAGCATAGATGCCGGCTATGACATGGCCATCATAGATGAAGTGAAATTGCCGATGGAAAAAAATATTTCTGTCGTAAAGCAATGCGTAGCTTACGCGAAAAAAAAATCGGAAAAAGACGGGCGGGATATTTTAGTGGAAGCGGAGCTCGGATTTATCGGCGCTTCCTCTAAGCTATTAGATAAGTTGCCGGAAGGGGTAAGTGAAGAAACCATGACCAGGTCGGAGGACGCCGCGTATTTCGTGAGAGAGACAGGCATAGACCTCCTAGCTCCTTCGGTGGGCAATGTGCATGGCATTGTAAAAGGCGGCAATCCCAGATTACATCCGGATAGAATAAAAGAAATCCGCGCCGCAGCCGGCGTACCTTTAGTTCTGCACGGCGGTTCCGGAATTGCCGACCAAGATTTTGTGGCCGCCATCCAGGCAGGCATCAGCGTGATTCATATCAATACTGAGATTCGGATGGCTTATCACGAAGCTTTGCAAAAATTCTTGGAGGAAAATCCAAGCGAAGTGGCTCCGTATAAATATCTTGAACCGGCAATAGAAGCGGTGTACAAAGTGGTTCTGGCGCGTTTAAAATTGTTTAACGGGATAACATGAAAGAGGAGATCCGGAAATTTTTTAAGGGAGAAACCGAAGACGGGGAAGAAACCCTGGTTAAATACTCTCGGGATGCCAGTATTTTTTCCGTGAAGCCCAAGTTGGTGCTTTTTCCGAAAGATTCCGAAGATGTGCGAAATCTGGTGAAATGGGTGGGCGAAAACAAGGCGCGCTACCCGGGTCTTTCCATCACCGCCCGCTCGGCCGGCACGGACATGTCCGGCGGAGCCATCGGCGAATGGCTGGTAATTGATTTTACCAGGCACATGAACAAGCTCCTGGCCGGGCCGGAAAAAATAGAGGAGGCGGCCGGCGGCTCCGACCAAGGTCGGAGCCGCCGTGGGGCTTCCTCCGCCATTACCGTACAGCCGGGCATGTTTTACCGCGATTTTGAAAAAATCACTTTAGAGCACGGACTTATTCTGCCTTGCTTTACCGCTTCCAAGAGTTTGAACGCCATGGGCGGAATGTTCGGGAACAACGCCGGAGGAGAACGTACGCTTAAATACGGCAAGACGGAAGATTACGTGCTGGAAGCAAAAGTGGTTTTGGCAGACGGAAACGAATATGTCATAAAATCTCTTTCCAAGAGCGAGTACATAAAAAAAGCCGAGCAGAATAATTTTGAAGGAAAAATATACCGCGAGATTGGCAAACTTATAAAAGAAAACAAGGAGGAGATCCAAAAAGCCAAGCCGGCCGTGCATAAAAATTCCGCCGGATATTATCTTTGGAACGTAGAGCGCCCGAACGGAGATTTTGATCTGAATCGCCTTTTGGTCGGATCCCAGGGAACATTAGGCATTGCCACGGAAATAACTTTCAAACTGATTCCGGAACATCGGTATTCCAAACTGGTGGCCATTTTTATGAAGGATATCGCGCCTCTGGGCGAGCTGGTGGATAAAATTCTGGAACTGGAACCGGAAACATTGGAATCTTATGATGATAAAACTTTAAGACTGGCTGTGCGTTTTGCGGGTGATTTTTTAAAAAGGAAAGGATTTCTCGGGATGTTAAAACTCGGCTGGAGCTTCTTGCCTGAATTTTTTATGATGCTCTCGGGAGGATTTCCCAAATTGGTTTTATTGGCTGAATTTGAAGGAAAAGACGCTCTGGCAACGGATAAAAAATGCAGAGAACTTGTCCGAAAAATCGCCGATTTCAAACTGAAAACGCACATCACAAAAAGCGAAACCGAAGCGGAAAAATATTGGGATGTGCGCCGAGAAAGTTTTAATCTCCTGCGCAAACATAGCCGGAAACTGCGCACTGCTTCTTTCATAGACGATATTATCGTCCGGCCGGAATTCTTGCCGAAATTTCTGCCCGAGCTTGAGGAGGTAATGTCTCACTACAGGCTGGTTTATACTCTCGCTGGCCATGCCGGGGACGGGAACTTTCACATTATTCCCCTTATGGATTTTTCCAGTCCGGAAACCGCGGCAATTATTCTGGAATTGTCCGACAAAGTGTATTCACTGGTTTTGAAGTATGGCGGTTCCATCACCGCCGAACACAATGATGGCTTAGTGCGCACTCCATATTTGTCGGAAATGTATGGAGAAAAAATTATGAGCGTCTTTAAACGGGTAAAAGAAATTTTTGACTCGGGAGGTATTTTCAATCCCGGCAAAAAAATCGCGGTTCCGAATGGAGCCGGCACAAAAGAATATCTGAAATGCCACATTGCTTTTTGATTTTTTTCTGCTAAAATACTTTGCATGTTGGCAATCAAAGCGAAAAGCCGGCAAGCCGGCAAAGGTCTGGATGTCTTGCGCAAGTCGGGAGAAATACCTGCCGTCTTTTACGGCGCCGGCAAGTCCTCTACACCCATTTCCGTGAATCTAATCGATTTCAAAAAAATTTGGCGGGAGGCCGGAGAGTCTTCGGCGGTAAAAATAGACACAGAAGGGGGAGAGATAGACGTTCTTATCCATGAAGTACAAACCGATCCCGTAACCGATGAGCCTATTCACGCGGATTTTTTAGCTATTGATATGAATAAGAAAATACGGGTAAAAGTTCCGCTTGATTTCACCGGGCTTTCCGGGGCCGTGAAGAACGGTATTGGAACCCTGGTAAAAGTGATGCATGAAGTGGAAATCGAGGCTCTGCCGAAAGATCTGCCCCACTCTCTTTCCGTAGATATGACCCCGCTTGAGAACATAAAGGATCAGATTACCGTAGGACAGATAAACCTGCCCCATGGAGTCAGTATTATCACCGCTCCAGAGGAAATCGTGGTTGCCGTTGCCGAACAAAAAGAGGAAAAAGAAGAAGAGCCCGCTCCGGACCTCTCAGAAATAGAAGTGGAAAAGAAAGGCAAGCAGGCAGAGGAAGAAACTTCTAGAGAAGAGAAAAGCGAAAAAACTGAAAAAGAATCTAAAGTCCCCGCCGGCGAAGAAAAAAAATAGCTTTTAAGACACACAGATGCCGGCGAAGGGTGACGGAAAGCAAACAAAGGCCTACTCTTTTTATTTCCGCGCTCTCATATTTATGGTACAATACACCGTACATGAAAAATACGGCCTTTTTTATTGCCATTTTCGCCGCTATTCTGTCTTTTTTCGTTCCTTTCGAAAGAACTATGGCGGGTTTTGATTGCATGACCCTTACTCCGGCATCTTCACAGGCGGACAAAAATTACTGCCGGCAAGAACTGGCCAGCATAGAGGCAGAACTTCAAGATCTCCTGGCGAAACAGGCAATTCAGCAAAAGCAGACCGGCACTTTGCAAGGAGACGTGAATTACTTGAACAGTAAAATTAAGGCCCTAGAAACAAAAATAAGAGCGCAGTCTTTGGTCCTCTCTCAGCTGCAGGTTTCTATCTCCGAGAAAAATAGTACGATAAAATCGCTTACGGAAAAAATTGACCGCGAACATCAAAACCTAGCGGAATTATTGAGGAACACAAATGAATTTGATCAAAAAAACATGCTTGAACTTCTCTTATCCTCTGGGACTGTTTCCGATTTTTATCGGGATGTGCAATCCTATCAGTCCATAAAGCAAGCTATCAGTGATTCCATTAATCAAATAAATGATACTAAAGCCCAAGCAGAATTCCAAAAAAAGAACTTAATGCTAAAACAAAACGCCGTAATTGACGTCAAGACGGAGCTAGTGAACGCGAAACAACAAGTTTCTCGAAGCGAGGCGGATAAAAAAGCACTTCTAGCCGTGAGCAAGCAAAAAGAAAGTGCGTACGAAAAGCTGGCCGCTCAAAAAAGAGCTCAAGCAGAAAGGATACGTAGCGCCTTGTTCAATCTGGCCGGTACCTCCAAAAAGATTGACTTTGGCACTGCATTAAGTTACGCGAATGAAGCGGAAAGACTCACCGGCATCGACCCCGCTTTTCTTCTAGCCATTCTTACGCAGGAAAGCAATCTCGGAGCGAACGTCGGGCAATGCTATCTTACTCATACCAGCGGTACTCTAGCCGGCTACGGAGTAAATATAAACGATGGCAAAATATGGCCCAACCTAATGAAGCCGTCTCGAGATATACAGCCGTTTCTTGCCATTACTTCTAAACTCGGCTTGGATCCGCTTCGCACTCCGGTGTCCTGTCCGATTGCCGGAGTATTAGGGTATGGAGGAGCCATGGGTCCCGCTCAATTCATTCCCTCCACCTGGCGGCTTTTTGAAAATCGCCTAAGGGACCTGCTGGGATACGACGCGGACCCCTGGCGCCCCCGGGACGCCTTCATAGCTTCGGCTCTTTACCTTACTGACCTGGGCGCCGTAGGCTCCAGCCAATCAGCTCAAAATCGGGCAGCCTGCCGTTATTATGGCAGCGGTGGATATTACTGCTCGTATTCTCGAAGCGTGGCCAGTCTGAAAGGAGGAATCCAAGCGAATATTGATTATCTGAACCAATATGGCGTAGCTTCTTCTAATAAATCTTAGTTAAAAACAGAAGGAAGCCTTACCCTCGATATCCATCGAGGGTAAGGCTTCCTGTTGAAATTTACGCGCCAAAGTTGCAAAAATATAAAAAACAAGTTATTATGCGAGTATGAAAAAAGATATTCATCCTAAATTTGATTTGAAAGCGAAAGCTGTCTGCGCCTGCGGAGCGGTTTTTGCCGTCGGCTCTACTCTACCCGATATACATGTGGAAATCTGCAGCCAGTGTCACCCTTTTTATACCGGAAATGAAAAAGTGGTGGATACCGCTGGACGAGTGGAGCGGTTCAAAAAGCGCCAAGCGGCCGCCGCCAAAGCCAAAATAAAGAAGTAACTTTAAATATTTTCCTCGCAAAACACGCAGAATTTGCCTGCCGGCAAATTGTAATTTATACATGGATCTCGACGAGCTAAAAAAGAATCACAGCACCGCATATCTGGCTGAAATGCTGGAGAATTTGGCGCGGAAAGAAAAGGAAGTACGGCAGATGATGGAAGCGGACGACGAACTGCATGAGCTGGCCGCCAAGGAATTGATGTCTCTGCAAGAGGAGCGCCGCGCGCTGGAGAGACAGGCGCAGGACATTTTAGAGAAGGAAAGGGAGGAAGAGGAATCCGCCAATCGTCAAACCAACGAAATTGTGCTTGAAGTGCGAGCCGGAGCCGGAGGGGACGAAGCCTCGCTTTTTGCTTGGGAATTGGCTCACATGTATGAAAAATTCGCCGAGAAACAAAAATGGGAATGGAAAACAAACTATGAATCCAAGAGCGAGGTGGGCGGGTACAAGGAAGGAAGCTTTGAAATAAAAGGCAAAGATGTTTACAAAAAAATGCGCTATGAGACCGGAGTGCATCGGGTGCAGAGAGTGCCGGCCACGGAAAAGAACGGTCGAGTGCACACTTCCACCGCTTCAGTGGCTGTTTTACCCATCAGAAAAAAAGTAAAATTTGAAATAAATCCTGCCGATATTGAGATGGAATATTCCCGTTCCGGTGGCAAGGGCGGTCAGAATGTAAACAAAGTGGAAACAGCCGTGCGCCTGATTCATAAACCCACCGGCATTGACGTGCGCTCCACCAATGAACGCAGTCAACAAGCCAATCGCGAGAAAGCTATGATGATCCTTACTGCAAAACTAGAACAGATGAGGGAAGAAGAAGAGGTTAAAAAATATTCCGGCGAGCGGAAGGAACAGATCGGTACCGGAGACCGTTCGGAAAAAATCCGCACCTATAATTTCCCCCAAGATCGTTTGACCGACCATCGCATTAAAATGACTTGGCACAATCTGCCCAAAATCATGGAAGGGGATATCGGTGAAATTATTGAGGCATTTGAATAACTCTCCCTAGAAAACTTGCTTTTTTTCGATTTTGTGCTAACATTTCGGATGTAGTTTCTCAAGACGATTTTTTGTTTAGATTGTGAGTTTGGGTTACCGGGCAAGCAATTGATACAAGCGGCGAGAGCATCTACAGTTTATCAATAGTTTTGCCCGATTTTTAAAAACGGGAGAAAAGTAAAATATGGCTACAAAGCTATATGTGGGAGGGCTCCCTTATTCCAGCCAGGAGGATTCATTGAAAGAATACTTCGGTCAGGCTGGGAAAGTGGTGTCAGCCGTCATTATCATGGATAAGATGACCGGTCGCTCCAAAGGTTTCGGTTTCGTGGAAATGGAAACCAAAGAGGAAGCGGACAAGGCCATCGAAATGTTCAATGATAAGGAGTATGAAGGCCGAAAGCTTACGGTGAATGTCGCTCGTCCAATGGAGTCCAGACCGGCTCGCAACGGCGGATATGGCAACGGCGGCTACGGCGCTCGCAGGGAATACTAATTTGGAAAAATTGGTTTTCTAAAACAAAAATCCCCCGACCAATATCGGGGGATTTTTGTTTGCCCGAAAGGACATTTTCTGTTATATTTTTTAGGTTGGCGGCTGTAGTTCAGTGGTAGAACGCTGTCCTGATAAGACAGAGGCCGAAAGTTCGATTCTTTCCAGCCGCACAAAGGAAAGTATCTATTCTCGCAATGAGCTCGCTGCCGTTTATAAGACAGAGG
>JAKALJ010000001.1:26305-37541 GCA_021813175.1 bacterium
AAATTTGCATAAGAGAAAAAATTCCTTTATACTGTAAGCATAAAGCCGATGAGGCTTTGTTTTCGTGCAAGACAATAAAAAGGACAATCAAGGCAGTGAAGGTCCCTGGTGGAGAGAGGCCGCTTTTCTTTTTAGCGAAATCTCCGCCTGGATCGTGGTTCCGATAGTAGCCGCCCTCATGGTAGGTAAAACACTAGACCAAAAATACGACACCGCTCCATGGCTCTTTATTATTTTAGCCGCTTTGGGATTTCTGGTCACCGCTTACGGAATAATCCATTCGGTGAAAAAATATACCAAAACCGCGAGGATAAAGAAGGAAGATTGGAAACGGCTGAAGAGGGTCAAAGAAGAAGAAGACGGCAGTACGGAAGAAAAAACAAAAAGCATATGAACCTGATTCAAGAAATAAGTTTGTTCGCCGAGCCGGTGGCGCGCATCGGCAAATACGCGGTTACCAATTCCATGCTGGCCAGCTGGGTGGCGGCAATTATTATTATAATTTTTTCTCTTTCTCTCCGCTTCAAATTAAAAGAAATTCCGCGAGGAATGCAGAATCTTTTTGAGATGCTTGTGGAAGGAGCTTTTTCGCTCATTGATCAGGTAACGGGAGATAGAAAACTATCCGAAAAAGTTTTTCCCATCGCTCTGCCCCTTTTTCTTTTTATTCTTTTGAACAACTGGATCGGGCTCATGCCGCTCGGCTGGGTCGGACAGGTGGAACATACCGGCAAGGGATTCTTGTTTGTGCCGTATCTGCGTGGCGGGTCTGCGGACGTGAACACTACCATCGCCCTAGCCGTGATGTCCGTCCTTGCCGCCAATCTCTTCGGAGTGCTTTCCATCGGCATTTGGAAAGTTTTCAATAAATATGTTAATATCAAAGTGCTTAGCAGCATCCCGGGCAGGATAAAAAAGGATCTGACGGTTGTGATCGTGGCGCCCATCACCTTCTTTGTGGGGCTGATTGAGATAATCGGCGAGATAGCCAAGATGGTTTCCCTGGCCTTCCGTTTGTTCGGGAATATTTTCGCGGGGGAAGTGCTCCTTTATTCCATGGCCGCCTTGATCCCGTATATAGTGCCGGTTCCTTTCCTTTTCCTGGAGCTTTTGATGACTTCCATCCAGGCCCTAATCTTCGCTATGTTGGTGGTAGTGTACTTCACAATCTCCGCGAGCGAGCATGGACATGAGGACGAAACGGATGTCCGAAAAGAGCAGGAAGAGATAAAGGAGGTTCTGTCTGCGAAAGCATAACAATTAAAATATTTCCAAAAAGGTCATTATTATAAGCCCCCTCGCCATAGAGCGCGGGATAACATAAAAACAAAATGGATTTAACAACTATTTCCAAAGCGATAGTGATGGGGGTGGGAGCCCTGGGCCCCGCTCTGGCCATCGGCATGATTGGCGCCCGGGCTATGGAGTCTATCGGCCGCAACCCGGAAGCTGCCGGTAAGATTTTAGTTCCAATGCTTCTGGCCTGCGCTTTTGCCGAAGCGGTAGCCATTTACGCTCTGGTCATTGCCTTTTCAATTTAGCAATATATTTGGAGTATGGACTCAATCATTTCCACTTTTCACATAGAATGGAAAACATTGCTCACCCAAGCGATAAATTTTAGCCTTGTTCTTCTAGTACTGTACATTTTTGCCCTGAAGCCCGTAAGTAAGCTGATGAAAGAACGTACGGCCAAGATTGAAAAGGGTATAGCGGATGCCGCGGAGAACAGAAAGCTCTTAGAGCAAAGTAAAAAGAAATATGAGGAACAACTGGCCAAGGCACGGAGAGAGGCAAATGTAATACTCCTCGAAATGAAGAAGGAGGTAGAGAAGAAAAAAGCGGATATGCTTGCTGACGCCAAAAAAGAAGTGAACAGAATATTGGAAAATGGACGAAAGACACTTGAGAACGAAAAAACGAAAATGGTCGGCGAAGCCAAAAAAGAGGTGGCGACTCTTGCCATAAAGATTACCGAAAAATTACTTATGGAAGAAGTCGGGCCGTCTTTTCAAGAAAAGGCGGTTGAAGAAGTGAATAAATTATGAGAGCGGCATCTTATAAGGAAATAGCGGAAGCCATACTGGAGAGCGTAGAGGATGGAGGAAAAGATGCCTTAATACAGGCAGTCCTTTTTTTGCGCCGGAAGGGTCTGCTTGGAGAATCAGACTTAATTCTTTCCGAAATGGAGAAAATAGAGAATGGAAGAGAAGGAAAAACAACAGCCGACATTTTTTCTCCGCACCCGCTTCCTGTTCGCTTGAAAAATAAATTGGCACAGGCATTAGCCAAACGATATTCATTAAGAAAAATAGAGTGGCGGGAGCATTTAAACTCCGGACTTTTAGGCGGCTTTCGGATAGAAACCGAGGGTGAAGTGATTGATGCCACTCTCAAAGGAAAAATTAAAAAATTAGAAGCGCGACTAATCAGCTAAGGAAATGAGCATAATAATAGAAAATTTAAAGAAAGAGATACAGGGTTTCAAGGCGGAATTGCGAGCGGAAAAAGCTGGGCGGGTACTCGAGGTTTTTGACGGCATCGCCCGTTGCTCCGGACTCTCCAATTTGAAATCTTCCGAAATGGTGACATTCTCCGGCGGAGAAAGGGGTGTAGCTCTGAATCTGGAAGAAGACACGGTGGGAATAATAATTCTTGGCGATTTTTCCAAAATTAAAGAAGGAGACGAAGTGCGCGGAACCGGCAAAATACTGGAAGTGCCTCTGTCTGATGGCCTTCTCGGCCGGACGGTAAATCCGCTCGGCGTGCCAGTGGATGGCAAAGGAGCCATCGATCCGCCGGCTGGCGGAGATAAAACATATCCAATTGAGCGCGTCGCTCCGGGCGTGATTACTCGGCAAAAAGTGAGCGAGCCGGTGGCTACGGGCATTAAGGCCATCGACGCCATCATTCCCATCGGCCGCGGCCAGCGCGAACTTATCATCGGCGATCGTCAGACCGGCAAGACCGCTATTGCCATAGACACAATCCTAAACCAAAAAGGGCAGAATATGATTTGCGTGTACGTCTCCATTGGACAAAAGGATTCCAAACTTCGGAAGATTGAAACCCGTCTAGCTGAAGGGGGCGCCATGGAATATACTGTGATTGTAAAAGCCTCCGCAAGCGAGGCGGCTTCGCTTATTTATATCGCTCCGTACGCGGGAGTATCTATTGCCGAATATTTTATGGATCAGGGTAGGGATGTGCTTATCATTTATGACGATCTTTCCAAGCACGCGGCGGCCTATCGTGAAATTTCCTTGTTACTTCGACGTCCGCCCGGTCGAGAAGCCTATCCTGGAGATGTATTCTATCTGCATTCCCGTTTGCTTGAACGAGCTTGCCGCCGGAACAAAGACTATGGAGGCGGATCCATTACAGCCCTGCCTATCATTGAAACCCAAGCCGGGGACGTGTCCGCCTATATCCCCACTAACGTGATTTCCATCACTGACGGCCAGATTTTTTTGGAGACGGATCTCTTCTACAAAGGCATCCGTCCGGCAGTGAATGTCGGTCTGTCTGTTTCCCGGGTAGGCGGAGACGCGCAGATTAAGGCAATGAAAAAAGTAGCCGGCACTTTGAAATTGGATCTGGCTCAATATCGGGAGCTGGAAGCCTTCGCCCAGTTTGGTTCAGATTTGGACGAGAGCACCAAAAAACAACTGGAGCGCGGCAAACGGGCAGTGGAGCTTTTAAAACAACCGCAGTACCGGCCCATGCGTACGGATTATCAAATAGTAGCCATTTACGCCCTTTCCCGCGGTTATTTGGACAATGTACCAGTGGAAAAAATAAGAGAATTTGAAACTGGATTAGTGGAATATGCCGAACAAAATGCCAAGCGCTTCTTCAAGGAAATCAAGGAAGAAAAAATGTGGACTGAGAAAGGAGAAGCAGAGCTCCAAAGGGTCATAGAAGAATACAAAGGCGCCTTTTTAGCAAAATAAGAATATATTGAGCAAAAAAATGACCGGAACAAATGAAATTAAAAGGAGAATAAAAAGCGTGGGGAATATCAGGAAAATTACCAAAGCCATGCAAATGGTGGCCGCGGCTAAAATGAAGCGAGCGGTGGCAAGCGCTCTTTCCTCCCGCCTATATGCGGAATATTCCTGGGATATTCTTTCTTCCATCAGCAGAAATGTGGAAAATATTGAACATCCCTTGTTCGTTGAACGAGAAACAAAAAGGGTGCTTTTAGTTGTTATCACTTCCAATCGAGGATTGTGCGGCGCCTACAATACCCAAGTAAGCAAGCAAGCTGTCCGATTTCTCGAATCCATTCGAAGAAAATTTCCATCCGCTGAATTTGAAATTTTGACTGCCGGTAAAAAAGGCGAACGGCTTTTCCGGAGAATGAGCGAAAAAATTGCGGCCAGTTTTTTAAACCTGCCGGACAATGTGTCTCTCCGGGATATTTTGCCCATCTCCCGACTTATTGCCGAAGAATACGAGAAGGGAACTTATGATAGAGCAATCGTGGCATACACTGATTTTGTCTCATCCTTAGTGCAGAGGCCTCTTATAAAACAAATTGCCCCCATTTCCAAAAGGGAACTGAAGGAATTTTTACGAACAATCGGCGAAGAAAAAAATAAAATAGAATTGCAAAATGGAAACGGAGATCAGGAAGAAAAGGGAAGACCCTTCGCGCCGAAGATAGATTACCTGTTTGAAGGAGAGCAAAACGCCCTTATCGGCTCCTTGGCCGAAAAGCTTTTACGTATGCAGATATATCAAATGTTTCTGGAGTCCAGAGCTTCCGAACAGTCAGCTC
Organism: bacterium; assembly: GCA_021813175.1. Taxonomy (GTDB): domain Bacteria; phylum Patescibacteriota; class Minisyncoccia; order Phycocordibacterales; family UBA9973; genus UBA9973. The sequence continues at coordinate 31,089 of JAKALJ010000001.1, forward strand.
GGATGCTGGCCATGAAAAATGCCACGGAAGCAGCCGGAGAAATGATAGAAGATTTTAGCCTTGTTTTCAATAAAGCCCGGCAGGCCGGCATTACCAGGGAAATCTCGGAAATTTCGGCAGGCATGGTGAGCGTGAATAACCTGCAAGGTTGACTGGTTAGTCAACCTGGCAGGTTGGCAAAATTACAAGTATAACTAAATTGAGAGATAATATGCATAAAGGCGCAATCAAAACGATAATCGGTCCGGTAGTGGACGTAGAATTCAAGGAAGGAGAACTACCCAGGATTTATGATGCTCTTAAAGTGAGAAAAGCAAGCCCTTCCGGAGATGAAAAAGAATTAGTTTTAGAAGTAGAACAGCATATCGGCAGGAACACAGTACGGACCGTGGCTATGGATTCCACGGACGGCCTTTCCCGCGGCATGGAGGCGGAGAATACCGGAGCGCCCATAAATGTGCCAGTGGGGAAAAGCACTCTTGGGCGGATGTGGAACGTGCTCGGAGAGCCTATTGACGGCAAAGCCCCGGTCGGCGAAAGCCCGACCTTACCTATTCACCGCAACGCTCCCTCGTACATTGCCCAATCTACCGAGGTAGAAATCTTAGAAACCGGCATTAAGGTCATTGACCTTATCTGTCCGGTATTAAAAGGCGGAAAAGTAGGTCTCTTCGGCGGAGCCGGAGTAGGCAAGACAGTGGTGATTCAAGAGCTTATTCACAACATTGCCGCCAATCACGGCGGATATTCAGTGTTTGCCGGAGTAGGCGAGCGCACCCGCGAAGGAAACGATCTATATCATGAAATGAAAGATTCAGGCGTCTTGGATAAAGTAGCTATGGTTTTTGGACAGATGAACGAACCGCCTGGAGCGCGTCTACGCGTAGGTCTCTCCGGTCTCACTATGGCCGAACATTTCCGGGACAAGGAAGGCAAGGATGTGCTTTTCTTCATAGACAATATTTTCCGTTTTACTCAAGCCGGTTCAGAAGTGTCTGCCCTACTCGGACGAATTCCTTCGGCCGTGGGCTATCAGCCGACTTTGGCTACAGAAATGGGAATTTTGCAGGAACGCATCACTTCCACAGAAAAAGGTTCTGTCACTTCCGTGCAGGCGGTGTACGTGCCTGCGGATGACCTGACCGACCCGGCGCCGGCCACGACCTTCTCGCACTTGGACTCCACAGTGGTTTTGAATCGTTCGCTTACCGAAATTGGCATTTATCCGGCAGTGGATCCTCTAGACTCTTCTTCCACTATTTTGGACCCGAACATAGTGGGCAAGGACCATTATGAAACCGCCCGCGAGGTGCAGAGAGTGCTTCAGCGCTATAAAGATTTGCAAGACATTATCGCCATTCTTGGTATGGAAGAGCTTTCCGATGAGGATAAGGAGCTAGTAACTCGTGCACGAAAGATTCAAAAATTCCTTTCCCAACCTTTCTTCGTGGCGGAACAGTTCACCGGCGCCAAAGGGCAGTATGTTCCTTTAGCGGAAACTGTTCGGTCTTTCAAAGAAATCTTGGAAGGGAAGCATGATAGCAAGTCGGAAAATGAGTTTTACATGAAGGGGGCGCTGTAATTTTGAAAATTATACAGATAAGGCAGTCCGTGAAATAGTTCCTGAGAGGTCCCGCAAGATATATCTTTCTCCGGGTACGGATTTTTTGAAGCTTAAAAAATCCTGAAGTTGGCTCGCCGTCGCTCGCCAAACCCCCTCCGAAAGACATACCTTGCGGGACCTACAAAATCCTGCGCAGGCATTTCTCAGGAACTATTTCACACCCTTTGCATAGCAGAATTAATAATGAAAAAAATAAAATTAAAAGTGATAACACCGGAACGCCTGGTCCTGGAAGAAATGGTAGACCAAGTAAGTTTGCCTACCACCATGGGCGAAATTACTATCCTGCCAGACCACATTCCGCTCATCGCCAATCTTGCTTCCGGCGACATCGTGGCTGTATCGGCGGGGGAACACGTGCCAATGGCTGTGGCGGGAGGATTCATTGAAGTGAAAAAAGACGAAAATGGCATAACCACCGTAGCCGTGTTGGCTGATTTTGCCGAACACGTTTCGGAGCTTTCCGAAGAAGCGATAGAAAAAGCTAAAGCTCGCGCCGCCGAATTGCAGAAAAAGATGGAAAACAAAGAGGACGTAGATTTTGAACACTTCGCCGCGGAGCTGGAACGTTCGCTCAATCGTGTTCGGGTCGCCGACAAGTGGCGAACCAGGAAGTATCGGAAATAAAAAACACGCCTGAAACAAATTAAGCCCAGACAAATTTGTGATCTGTCTGGGCTCCTCAAAATTTATTAGAAAAAAACTTAGAAAAAAACTGGGTTTTTTTGTTTCTGATTCAAACTAGGGGATGATTTTGAGGTAGTGTATTCCTCCACTATTTTTTCAATTATCTCACTAGGAGATACGATTAATTCCATCATGTTATTAAAAATCCATGTGGAATTTTGACTTCCCCCATCATAAGCTTTCCTAAGCGCTGCCCGAAAGATTTTTTCCCCTTCTTCATTTAAATCAAGTTTTTTAGTGTTTTCCATACTTTCTTCTCCTTATTTTTATTGAAATTACATGGATTTGTATTCTTTATACTATATTATTACTTGGTCTGTCAATAGCAATGAAAAATATTACCAATGAAAAATAATTTAATGCTAAAATAAGCCTATGTCCAATTTTTACGTAGTTGCGACGCCGATAGGAAATCTTGGCGATATCACATTTCGAGCGGTGGAGACACTCACGAGCGTGGATTTGATATTATGCGAGGACACGCGGGTAACCAAGAAACTTTTGGATAAATACGGCATCAGTGTGCTAACTATGAGCTATCATGCTCGAAGCAAGATTTCAAAAGTTGAGAAAATTTTTGAGTTACTGGAAAAAGGAAAAAATTTGGCTCTGGTTTCCGACGCCGGAACGCCAGGAATTTCCGACCCGGGAGCGTTACTTGTTTCAAAAATTAAGGAAAAGTTCGGAGACGAGGTGCAAGTAATTCCGATTCCGGGCGCCACGGCCGTCATCACTGCCTTATCCGCTTCCGGATTACCTACGCATGAATTCACTTTTCTTGGATTTTTGCCGCATAAGAAGGGCAGAGAGACTTTGTTCAAAAAGATCGCCGACGCAAAGCGCACAATGGTTTTTTACGAATCTCCGCACCGTATCTTAAAAACCATGGAATCCTTGCAAAAATTCTGTCCGGACAAAAAAGTTTGTTTAGCTCGAGAACTAACTAAAATTTACGAGGAATTCAAGACTGGCACACCAACTGAACTTTTGAAATATCTAGACGGAAATACCGAGAAGCAAAGAGGGGAATTTACGGTGATAGTGGCGTAAAAATAGCATTGTATTCTAATGAAGAAATGAAGCCATTTCTTGAGGCTATTTATGAAAAGAATAAAAAAGTTTTAAAGGAAATTAAAAAAATAAAAATGGAATGAGTGCACTTAAAACAAGAAATAAATTGGCTACTCTACAACAAGTCTTCTGGGTCTACGTTTACCGAAAAATCAGACGGAAGAGATAATAGTCGCGAGAAAAGATTCAGGTCAATGGAAGCATTCGGCAGAAGCTCGGGCAGAGACCAGTTTTCAGGACGCAGTTTGATCAGGGCGTTAGTAATATATTTGTCTTTTATTTTTGGCACAAAGCCGCTGAAAATTTCCGGCTGATAGCCGACCAAAAGATCAGACAAGGTTTTTCTGGCCGCGGAGGTTTTTTCTCTGCTTCCAGAAAAAGTTATTTTGATGAACCGGCGATAAGGAGGATATCCAAGATTTTTTCGCTCTTCCAGTTCGCTTTTTATAAATTGGCCGAGAGTTCCGTTCTTAATTGATTGTATTTCAGGATCATTCTCATTTCTGGTCTCAATCATCACTGTCTCGGAAGTGTTGGAAATGATAGACATTAAAAGTTCGGCAACCCGTTCGCTCATACGGAAGCTTGGAATGCTCCAGAGGGAATCAAAAGAGGCGATCACGCTGAGAGGCACTTTCCTTTCCAGATAAAAGAGAGCCAGTTCCGTGCCGACCAGAATAGCGCCGGAATACTCCTCTAATTCACGGACAATTTTTTTTGCCTGCCTGTCTGTTTTTGCCGATTCTTTGTCCAGCCGCAATATGGGGGTTCTTCTTTTTTCTCCTGAAAAAACCTCTTTTAATTCTTCGTAGACGCTTTCGGCGCCAATGCCCAGCGGCAGAAGATTCCAGCTGGCGCAATTGGGGCAAGTTGTATCAGGACTTTTTTCCAAATGACAGCGGTTGCAGACAAACATCCGCCTGTTTCCCTTTTTTGAAGTGTACAGAACCACTGGACAAAGACATTTATCGCATAAAAGAACTTCTCCGCAATCTCGGCAAACCGTATAGGTAGCAAGCCCCTTACGCAAGGAAAAGACAAACACATTCTTTCCCTTTGAGAGCGTTTGTCGGATAAGTTCCAGACTCTCCGGACGGAGGGCCTTAAATTTTTCGCCCTGAGCTCTCCCATCCTTTTTGCCGGAAATGATAATCTGGCCGTCGAAATCCGGCCGAAAAGACAAGGGGGCCGCCTCGCTCCATCCGTCAGTCTCCTTCCGGGCTATGCTCTCAAAGCGGAGCAGCGAGTTCGCCAAAATAAATTTGGCCCCGATTTTGGAAGCAAACACCTCGGCAAAAATACGAAAATCGGCATAGGGCCGGCGCAAGGCCTTGTAAGCCGGGCTGCTTTCCCGTTCCACTATTATAGTGCCGAGATTGGGTAAAGGAACGGACAAGAATGGAACGGTGCCAAGCGCCAATATTGGATGCTGTTCCCCGGCTATTTTTCCGCATAGTTCCAAAAGCTTTTTAGGGCTCAGTCCGCCATGTAGGCAAAAAGTAAAACGTTCGATGCCTTTGCCGAGCTTTTCGGAAAATACGTCGATATCCCGCTCGGTAGGAAGGGCAATAAAAACCGATTTTTTATCGGCAAACGAGCCACGTACCAAATTTTTATAAAAAAAAAGCCTATCCTCCTCCGGCGCCTGAAAGAGTAATTTTTCCGGTCTTGTCTTGCCAGTTTCCGGTAATTTTTTTTTTGCGTCTTTTTTCGGGAAAAATTTTGACAGTGAATCGTAATTTTCTCTATAGACAGCCGGAATCATAAGGGTGAAAAGGGTGCTTTTTGTGCAAGCAAAATATCGGGAAGTTTCCGACACCGTATCCATAAATTCTCTTCGCCACATCGAAGGGCCCTTGTCTTCCGAGATTTTCTGGAGCTTAAAGGTCATTCCTTTCAGACCCACCTTTAGGGTGCTCGCTTCCTCGGAAGCAACCGCCAGGCCCAGCCACTTTTTTCCTCTAATAAGTATCTCCACCACATTCCCTTCGGGAATATCTTTGGAAGTGAAATAGGTTAAATGATCTTTAAAAAATCCTTTTTTAAGAGGAATTACTGTGACTACTTTCATGCTGTCATTTTAGCATATTTATGCTATATTACGGCTATGGGAATCTTTTCCAAGAAACTAGGCATTGATCTCGGCACTGCCAATACCTTGGTGTTTCTGCCCGGAAAGGGGATTGTCCTGAATGAGCCATCCGTGGTGGCAGTTTCAGAACAAGGAAACAAAATTCTGGCCATAGGCTTTGAGGCAAAAGATATGATTGGTAAAACGCCGGAAGCGATTATCACTTACCGGCCCATGAAGGATGGAGTGATTGCGGATTATCGGGTAACCCAGGCCATGCTTCACTATTTTATCAACAAATCTCTGGGAAAATTAAATCTGATAAAACCGGACGTGATGGTTTCGGTGCCGGCTGGAGTAACTTCCACCGAGCGCCGGGCGGTAGTGGAAGCAGCCATAAGAGCCGGAGCCAGAAACGCCTATGTGGTAAAAGAGCCGATCTTGGCCGCCATCGGAGCGGGTATCCCCATCTATGAATCTAAAGGATATATGGTGGTGGATATCGGCGGGGGCACCACGGACGTGGCCGTGATTTCTCTGGGGGGCATAGTTTCTTCCACCTCGGTAAAATGCGCCGGAGATAAAATTGACCAGGCCATCGCCGACTATATCAAAAAGACCTTTAACCTGGCTATCGGGGAACGTACGGCGGAAGAGGTAAAAATCAAAATCGGCGCGGCGGTACCGCTGGAAGAAGAACTACGAGTAACCATAAAAGGAAGAGATTTTATCCAAGGGCTTCCACGCTCCGCTCAGGTTGGAACAAATGAAATGGTAAAGGCCATTGACGCGGAGCTTCGGCTGATCATAAAGGCCATAAAAGACGTTTTGGCGGAAACCCCGCCCGAACTTGCTTCTGACATTATGGATTATGGCATTATTATGACGGGCGGATCCTCCCAGCTGCGAAATTTGACTGATTTGGTTTACCGTAAGACGGGAGTAAAAGCCACTCTGGCGGAAGACCCTCTATACTGCGTGGCCAAGGGCACCGGTATCG
>JAKALJ010000002.1 GCA_021813175.1 bacterium
AAGTAAAGCTCCAGGAGCCGCCCGGTTCCACCCCCGCGCATTCATCAAAAGCGGTATTGGCCGTATCCGGGCAATGCGCATCAAGAGAGGTGCCGCTATAGAGAGTATGGCTCGGATGGACAGCGGACGCGGTCCACATCGAGTTTGAGCTCTGATTTTTCCAAGTTACAGTATCGCCGGATTTTATGGTAATAGTGCTGGGGAAATAGCCGTTATCAGTATAGGTAACGACATTCTCTTTTTTCTGCGGTTCAGCCTGGCTCTGTTCATTGGCTGGTTGCTGTTCCGTTTGAGAAGAAGCCGTTTGATTGTCAGTCGAAGTTTGCCCGGTGGAATCCTGGTTTTGGGCGGAACTCTGACTTTGGTACGAGGAGGGTGAATTACCGAGTAAGAGATAGCCACCCAGGACAATCACGGCCAGAACAATGACAGTGGTAATAACTTTTTTATTCATAATATATTGCTATTGATTAATAATTTTTTTCGACTTTTTTAAGGGAATTGTCTTAAGAAAATTTTCCGGCAAGCAGTCTATGAAGAGAGCCGCGCTCGCCGCGAAGATGGCGATGTCCCGCACCGTAATATCGGTGATACCGCTTACGGTGAGAACCACCACCATATGCAGGGCGCCAAGCAGAGCGGCCAGCCATACCAGAGTATCAGTAAGAAGCAAAAATCCGATTAGAATATCCAAAACCGCCGTTCCGAGCATCACCTCTTTTATGGGCACGGTTAAAAGTTTGGCGGCCCAAGGTTGAATATAACCGCTCCAGGCCTCCGGCTGTTTGATAATCAAAACACCTATCCACAGAAAGGTAACAGCCGTCCCGACTCTCAAGATATGAAATGAGGTTTTTTTCACAATCGTAATATTATATCACATGCCGGCTAATATTATAATTCCCATAATCCATATGGTCAGGGCGGACATCAAGCACCAAAAACACCAAGCCCGGATGACTCGCCATTGCAGGAAAGTAAAAAAGAAAGAAAGCATAGCCGCCACCGCCACTAAAAGATATTGCAAGAAACGCCACAGAGGGACCGGGGCGATGCCGATGACTAAAAATGCGGATAGAATGCCGATGGCCACATAGGCCAAAAATCCCAGCACATCGTTCGGAAGTATAAAAATCTTCCGATATTTGCTGTCCAACACCACACTGCAATCTTCCCCGATGGGGCACACCGGTTTTTCCGCGGCTATTCGGGCGCGGATCAAATAAATTGTTTCACTGATACCGATTGCCGACAAAGTAAAAAGTAATGCTAAGGATGTCATACTGGTTTAGTCTAGCAAAGTTGTGAGTATGTAGTCGAATTCCATAAAATTGTCCGCCCTCTAGGATTCGAACCTAGGACCCCAGAGGTATAAGCTCTGTGCTCTAACCAACTGAGCTAAGGGCGGATTTACACTATCTTACAATTTCTACCCTTCTATAACAACCTCCGGCTCCTCTTTTTTCTTCAGCATTATGCCGTGGGCCACCAAGATTTTTTCATATTCATCCTGCTCCAGAGTTTCCACTTCTATCAGTTTTTTGGCAATAGCTTCAAAGACTTTTTTATGCTCCTTCAGCGCTTTTTCCGCCGTCTTGATGCCGTTGCCGATAATTTTAGAAACTTCCGCGTCAATTTTTGCCGCTACCGCTTCGGAATACTTATCCTCGCGCATCTCTCCCCAAATCGGTTTTCCTTCACTGGGGGTGAGAGATATCGGCCCGATGGCACTGCTCATGCCGAAGCGGGTAACCATGGCCCGAGCTAAATTGCTGGCCATTTCCAGATCGCTTGAGGGGCCGGTGGTAATATCCCCGAACATGATTTTTTCCGCCACATATCCGCCCAAGGACATGGCAATGTCATCTATAAATTCCTTCCTGGACTGCAGTCGGCGTTCTTCCAAAGGAAGTTTTAAAGTATAGCCTCCGGCCCGTCCGCGGGCGATAATGGAAACCTTATGCACCGGATCGGCGTGGGGCAAGACCGAAGCCACGATAGCATGTCCGGCTTCGTGATAGGCGGTGATTTCTTTTTCTTTCTTTGAAAGCAGGTGGCTTTTGCGCTCCGGCCCGAGCATCACTTTTTCAATGGAGCGGATCAAGTCAAATTGGAAAACTTTTTTGCGATTCTCCCGGGCCGCCAGAATGGCGCCTTCATTCATGAGCGAATACAGATCCGCTCCTGAAAATCCGGGAGTGCGCTCGGCGATAAGTTTTAGATTCACGTCTTCGGAGAGAGGCTTTGACTTGGCGTGGATTTTCAGAATTTCTTCGCGGTCGTTTCGGTCCGGCAGATCCAACACCACTTTGCGATCAAAGCGTCCGGGCCGAATAAGGGCGGGGTCCAACACATCACCCCGGTTGGTGGCCGCCATCACCACGATTTTTTCATTCGGCTCAAAACCGTCCATTTCCACTAAAATTTGATTGAGAGTCTGTTCTCGCTCATCGTTCCCTCCGCCGAATCCGCCTCCCCGAGTGCGGCCGATGGCGTCTATTTCGTCGATAAAAATTATGGCCGGGGCGGATTTCTTGGCATTCCGAAACAGATCGCGCACCCTGCTGCTTCCGACCCCCACGAACATTTCCACAAATTCCGAACCGGAGATATTAAAGAAAGGGACGCTGGCCTCTCCGGCTACCGCCCGAGCCAGCATAGTCTTGCCGGTACCGGGCGCTCCGGTCAGAATCACACCCTTTGGGATACGGGCTCCGATGTCCAGGAATTTTTTGGGGTTTTTCAGAAAATCCACTATCTCCTTCAGCTCTTCCTTCGCTTCTTTGCACCCGGCCACGTCTTTGAAGGTGATGCGGTTGTTGGTGTCCGAAGGATCGGTAATGCGCGCCTTGGATTGGCCAAAAGTGAAGGCCTGCATGCCCGCCCCTTTCACTTGCCGGGAAATATACCAGAAAAAAATGACGATAAAAATGATGGGTAAGAGATAGGGCAGAATATTAAGAGTCCAATAACCAAAACCGTCTTGGTTTTGAATTGAGAGTTCAGTGGAATCAAGCGCTTGTTTGCTTACTCCGTAATTGGCTAAGGTGGCGGAGAGAGAGGCCTCCGTTTCTTTTTTGGAATTTTTTACTTCCTTGTCTTTGTAGAGCACAGTCAGGTCGTTCCCTTGCACCGTTATCTTGGAAACCTTGCCGGCGGAGACGTCCGCGGCCAGCTGAGAAATCGGAATCACGGGATTGCCCTCGGAAGCGCCGGAAATCAGGAGATATACGGCGATGATGACCATAAATATCAAGATCACCGAAGCGATACTGCCGGCCATGCCGGGCCCCTTGAGAGGTTTTTTTTTCCCGTCGTCTTTTGGCTTAGGGTTCATAAGATTAAGGTCCATTTTGGCAGTATAGCACGAAAATCAGCCGAATGAAATCGCCCTAATGTGATAGAATTGCCGTATGGCTAATTACGCGGAAAACAAAAAAACCCGGTTTGAGTACGAGATTCTGGAAAGATACGAAGCGGGCATAGAGCTCTCCGGCATGGAGACAAAATCAGCGCGCGAGGGCAAGATGTCCTTGGAAGGTTCTTTCATAATTATCCGGGGAGGAGAAGCATTTCTGATTAACGCCAACATTACTCCCTTCCAACCGAGAAACGCCGGCGCGGATTATGACCCGCTCCGCAACCGCCGACTGCTCTTGACCAAAAAAGAAATTTTTGAGCTCGCGTCCGTAGAAAAGAACAAAAGTTTGACAATTGTGCCTCTGTCGGTGTATAATAAAGGCAAGAAGATCAAGCTCAGTATCGCTATTGCTCGCGGCAAGAAGAATCATGACAAACGCGAAAGCATAAAGAAGCGCGATACGGAACGCGAGCTTCGTAGAACTTTGAAAGATTACTGACACTGAATACGTCAATATGGCACAGCAGTAGGAAAAGATAATGCCCTGCTCATCGCGCGTTCCGGCCTGCTGGCCGGCCGCTATGCTCGTCGCTCGAAGAAAATTATGGTCGGAGTACCTCCCTAATTTTCTAAGCTCCTGCGCAATGATTCGCCGAGCATTATCTTTTCCTACTGCTTACCGAAAAAACAATAACCTCACGGGGATGCCAGGCATAGACAAAAGGCCTGCTCGCCCGAATGCATGCCGAGTATGAGCGCAAACTCGCTAAACTTCGCTCAAAACGTTAATTGCAAAATTAACCGCTAAGGCCAAAGCTCTGGTCTCTCCGTACTTCGGTGCGAAGGACTTCGCTTTCGCTCCGGCTTTCGTTTAAGAAGGCCGGTGTCTCCCCTCTCTACTTCCGATAAAGAGGGAAAGGCATAACATTATCGGAATAGGAAGAGATTTTTTCCTGGTCTCTCTCCAAATCCGCCAGCTGGCGGATAAGGAATCGGCTTTCGGATATTTGGCTCGCTTCTGAATCCGGGAGCTTAAAACCGCAAAGCGCGCTACGCATGTAGACTTTCCGGCGGCACTCTTTTGCACGGGGATTCAATTTCCCCCATCTCCACCATAAAAAAAGAAAGACCTGAACGGTCTTTCTTTTTTTATGGTGGTACATAAGCGGGAAATTGAATAGCCGGAGCGAGCAAATTTTCCGTTTGACTTCACGGCTAAAATAAGCTAGACTGCCAGCATAATTCTCCCAGTAAGGAGATTTTAATGTAGGCTTGCGAGAAAGAATAAACAATCAAATAAGGGCTAAAGAGCTTCGGGTAATCGGAAGCGGAAACGAAAATCTGGGTGTTTTGAGCTTTAAGGAAGCTTTGGCTAAAGCGGAAGAAGCGGGTCTCGACCTGATAGAAATATCTCCAAACGCCTTGCCACCGGTGGCCAAGATTATGGAGTATGGCAAGTATCAGTACGAAGCAAGCAAAAAACAAAAGAAAGCAAAACGGGGCGGCAAGCCCACCGAAACGAAATCAATCCAGGTAAAAATCGGCACCGGGGAGCACGATCTGGCCCTGAAAGCCAAGACTGCCTCCAAATGGCTTTCCGAAGGACACCGGATTAAAGTAGAATTATACTTATCCGGCCGGTCCAAATTCATGGATCAGAAATTTTTGGAAGAACGCTTGAATCGGGTTCTGCGCTTGATTACCGAAAATTACAAGATTTCAGAAAATTATAAAAAGGGTCCAAAAGGGCTGTCCATAACCATAGAAAGAGCAAAATAATGAAAACAAACAAGTCATACACCAAGCGGCTGAAAATCACCCGCAAAGGAAAAATAATCGCCCGGAAGCCCGGCTTCAACCATTTCAATGCCAAGCAGTCCCGCACCACCCAGCTTGCGGGCCGAAAGGGCAGAAATTTCAAGATAAAGAACAAAGAGAAAAGTTTTCTATTACCATTTAGCTAAAACATCTTTTAACCATGACTAGGGTAAAAAAGGGCGTGCACGCCCTAAAAAGAAGAAGGAGCATCTTGAAACAAGCCAAAGGTTTTCGCCACGGACGGAGCAAAAAGGAACGGGCCGCTAAAGAGGCCCTCTTGCACGCCGGGGCCTACGCTTTCGCCCACCGTCGGGATAAAAAATCACACAACCGGAAACTCTGGAACATCAAGGTGAACGCCCAAGCGCGGCAGAACGGCATGAGCTATTCAAAACTGATCGGAGCCCTGAAAAAGAAAAAAATAATGTTGGACCGGAAGATTCTGGCGGATTTGGCGGAACACCGTCCGGAAACTTTTGCCAGAGTTTTAGAAAAGGTGAAATAATAGCCCGTCCCGCCGCTATCCGCCGACTGGCGGATAGCGGCGGGACGGGCCCCTTTGGTATGTCTCAAAAAAAGAAAAAAATAGTGACCGTGGGCGGAGGCACCGGGAGCTATACAGTACTTTCCGGCCTGAAAAATCTTGAAGGAATTTCTCTTACTGCTATAGTGTCCATGGCGGACAACGGCGGATCTACCCGCATCTTGCGTGACGAATTGGGGGTGCTGCCCCCGGGGGACGTGCGCCAGTGCCTGGTGGCTCTTTCTGAACATTCAGAGGCGGTGCGGAAACTGATGAGCTATCGGTTCGCTCATGGAAGTTTGAAAAGCCACAGCTTTGGGAACATTCTCTTGGCCGCCCTGGAGAAAGTTACCGGCAGATTCAGCCAAGGGGTGAGAGTGGCCTCGGAAATATTGAAGGTGAAAGGAGAAGTAATTCCGGTTACCGACAACGAAGCGGATTTGTGTATTTCCCTTACCGGAGGAAAAAAAATAAAAGGACAAATAGAGATTGGGAATACCGATTTACAAAAAAAAGGGTTTAAAAAAATTTTTTTCGCGAAGAAAGTAAAACTGAACGAAAGAGCCAGGGAGGCTCTCTTGGCCGCGGATTACGTAATCATAGGTCCCGGCACTTATTATGAATCGCTGGTCCCCAATCTGATAGTTCCCGAATTTAAGAAAACCTTGAAAAAGAGCGGAGCAAAAATAATCCTACCGGTGAATCTAACCAATAAGAAAGGGCACACCCTCTATTGGAAGGCAAGCGACTATGTGAAAAACACGGAAAAATATCTTGGTCGGCAAGTTGACTTTGTTTTATTAAACAACCAGCCGCCTTCCCTCGCCCAAATACGCAAATATAAGCTCAAAGAGGGAGATGGGGTACTGGTAGAGGACGATTTTTTTGATCCGAGGGCGGTGCGCAGACCGCTAATTTCCCACGCTTTAATAAAATACGACAAGAATGATGTGCGGCAAAAATTTAGGAGCTTTATCCGGCATGATTCAAAAAAAATTGCCAAGAGTGTGGCGGAAATAATAAAAAGGAAGATACCGAGATGAAACTGATTCTAGACTTTGATGATGTGCTGTTCAAGAACACCCCTGAATTCAAGGACTGGATGTTTTCGGTAATCGCCGAAGCGGGAGTGATGAGGAAGAAAGCGGAAGCGGAATACAAGAAAGTTCGGATGGACCAGTTCTCTCTGCGCAATTTTCTGACCGGTTTAATTGGAAACGATGATATTTATAAAAAAATAATATCTATATGCTCAAAGTTGGTAAATGAAGAAATGATAGCGTCAGCGCGCCAAACCGGCCGGGAAAACTGTTACTTGGTCACCAACGGTGATAGGGAGTTCCAGGAGGATAAGATTAGGAGAAGTGGTATTGTCCCACTTTTTAAGGAAATCCATATCTTGCCGGGAAGCAAGAAGGAAGTTATAGAAAAGATATGCCAGAAAAATCCGGGAGAGGAGATAATTTTTTACGATGACAAGGAAAAATTCTTCGCCGATCTGGACAGGCGTAAATATCCGAATTTAAAGACTGTTTTGTACAAAAGAGGCGAACCTTTGGAACTCTAGACGTTCACCACTTTATATTCCTCGAGTTTAAATTTTTTCAGCAGAGCGATCGCGTCCGCCACCAGTTTTTTGGGGTCGCTGCCGGTTATCACTTTGGCGTTCGGCCGATGGCTCTTTTCCAGAATTTCCTTCAGTTCCTCTCCCATATCCCAGGGACCTTCGTAAATGCCCACCACCTTGCCGTCTTCAAAGGCCACGGTAAATTCATGGATGGTGCCAATACGCCCGCACCCGCAGATTACGATGTCCACCGAGCGGGTCAGGAGCAGATCCCGGCCGGGATAACCGAAGCCGGTATAAATGATCATGTCCATATAGTCAAGCGGCAATTTGAATGTTTCCGCGTGTTCCTGTTCAGTGGCGGCCGGAGAAAATCCGATGGAGATTCCGCCTTCTTCTTTGGCTCCCATGGCGGCCCAAAAGGGAAAGCCGGTGGTGGCGCCGGTAACCAGTATGGCTCCCTGGCGCGCTATCTCCCGGCCCAGTTCCTTGGCTTTTTCCAAAGCGCCTATACCGCAGTGGCCGGTCTCGGCCGCGCCGGAAACGCAAATCTTTATCTGGTCGTGCCCGTGTTTGACAAATAAATCAGCTTCCGGATTGTTTTGCATAACCTGATTATACACGATTAAAACTATTTCTAAAAGCTGAAAAGCAAGTTAGTCATCTCGAAAAGCACGCATATTCGCCTGCTGGCGAATTGCTCTGCTCGTCGCTCAAGAAAATTAGGGCTAAAAACATGATCCGAATCATGTTTTTAGCTTAATTTTCTAAGCTCCTGCGCAAGGCTTTTCTCAAAGACTAACTTGCTTTTCAGTAATAATGGAATTAACAATCCAAAGTGACGCTGTCTCCTTGTTCCGGGGCGTAGGCTTCGATGCCGAGGTTGTCTCTGACTTTTTGCACCAGAAACATGGATGATTTCGGCTCTCCCATTACCATAAACACTTTCTTTAAGGATTCCCGCATTTCTTGGATGAAGCCGAGCAGATGGTCCGAATCTTTGTGGCCGGAATATCCATAAATGTGCGCCAGATGCGCCCGGACTTGGACATATTCGCCCGCGATTTTCACTGTTTTCACCCCTTCTTCGATGAGTCGGCCGGGAGTACCCACTGATTGGTAGCCGATCAAAAGCAGGGTATTGTTCGGGTCCGGGAGATATTTCTGCTCATGATACACCACCCGTCCACCGCTCGACATCCCGCTGCCGGCAATGATTATCTTTGGGCTCTGAGCATCATCGATGGCCCTTGATTCTTCGGCGTTCAAGGTAAAACGCAGACCCGGAAATTTAAACAAACTCTTGTCCTCAATCATTATTTTTTGGGCTTCTTCATTGAAGTAACTTTTGTATTTCTGAAAAATTTCGGTGAGTCGAATGGCTAAAGGAGAATCCAAAAATACCGGCATCTCCGGTATATGGTCTTCTTCCACTAAATTATTTATCTCAAAAAGGATTTCCTGGGAGCGTTCCAAGGAAAAGGTGGGTATAATCAGCACACCTTTGCGGTGAAAGTTGTCTTCTATCACTTCTTCCAAGAGTAGTCGGCGATCTTCTCGCGATTCATGATTCCGGTCTCCGTACACGCTTTCCATCACGAGGTAATCCACCTTTTCCACCCTATCCGAATCCGGCAGAAGGGGTGAAGGACTGTTGCCCAAGTCGCCGGTGAAAAGTATTTTTTTGTCGTTGTAAAAGAACTGCACCATAGCCGAGCCGAGAATGTGTCCCGCGTTCAAAAATACCGCTTGAAGCTTTTCCGATATCGAAATTTTCTGGCGATAATCGGCTGTCTGCCACAGGGAAAAAGCTCGGCTGATATTCTCTTTGGAATATATTTTATCGAGGTTATATTTGTCGCTTTTGCTTAAAATACCGGCGGTATCCTCAAGCATTGGTTTGGCCAAGTCTTTAGTGGGGGGAGTAGAGATTATTTTTCCCTTAAATCCGTCTTCAACCAGTTTCGGCACTCGACCCAGATGGTCCACGTGGGCATGGGTAATGAAAAGAAAGTCAATTTCTTTCGGATCATATGGGAAAGGCGCCCAGTTTGTTTCGTCCGCCAATTTTTCCGACTGAGTAAGACCGCAATCCACCAGAATTTTCTTCCCGTCCGCTTCTAAGAGAAAATTAGCCCCAGTGACAGTGTTAACTCCTCCGCAAAAAGTCAATTTCACCTTATCTGCCATTATGTTTACATTATATATTATTTTTCTTTTTCTGGAAACAAAAAAATCATGGAGCAGTCGGGAATATTCTGTTGAGCTTATTTAAAAAGAAAAAATCCTCGCCGGCGAGGATTTTTTCTTAGGGTTATTCGCAATGTATTACCGTAGCCAAAAAGCTAGGTGGGTGCCAGACGCTTCACGCCACGGCGCAAAACGATCAAAGCTCCCTAAAAAATACGTACTAGGTAATAATTGGAAATAACCCTGCTTTCAGTATAGACGAACTTTTGAATCTGACAACTGGACGAGTCCAATTTTTTGTTTCTGAATATAACTTTCTCGGAAAACCCTTGAGAGATAAGCTCTACTCATCCACTCCAAACCGCTTGTAATCATGCAAGGTTGTGTTTCCAAACCAATGCTTTATCTCGTGCTCTGCCTCTTCCGGAGTTTCCGAGCAATGTACGATATTCATCACCGCTCTCTTCTCCTTGTTGGCCAGGGCCGGCGAATCTATGGAGAAATCTCCGCGAATGGTACCCATATCTGCCTTGTACGGCATGGTATCTCCGGCAATTTTTCGTACTACATCCACCGCGTGCACCCCCTCTACCACCATTTTCACCAGTGGGGCCGAGGTCATGTAATTCACCAGCCATTTACGGATCTCCGGGCCGATTTTCTCCGCCTCGGTAGTGCCAAAGTCCGCCAGAGCGTCATAGCCATATTTCTCGTAGGTGTTCAAAGTCTTCTGACCCAAGCGGGTAATCCAAGCCGGGTCCTTCGGATAATGATTGTCAATCTGCTCGTGAGTGGGCTTGAACATTTCTAGAGCGACGATCTTCAGGTCCCGGCGCTCAAAGCGGGTGATAATCTCGCCGACCAACCCTTTCATCACGCCATCGGGCTTTACCATCACATATGTCTTTTCTTCTTTCGGGTGTTTCATAATGCGCCCATTTTAGCAGAAAGCAATTTCTTTGGCAAAGCTCGGCTATAAAGCTCCGCTCATCGCGCGTTCGCGCCTGCTGGCGCGCCGTCCGCCTCCGCCTTCGCCAGCTGGCGAATGGCGAATGGCGAAGGCGGATGGCGGAGGCGGAGACAGCGACCCCGGAAAAAAATATTCCCGACCTGTCCCCTGATTTCAAAATATGAAGCAGAAAGCAAGGCTCCCTATTTTCGCTCTTTAATTTTCTGCCACCTTTTCGTATCGGGACATAATTTCCGCTTCCACTTCCTCGCGGTCCCGGCCGTATTTCGTATAGGAAAGCTCTTTCAAACTCTCTACAATATCGGCATTCCCCTTTTCCGGCGGAAGAGTCCTCATATTAAACGGTTTGGATGGTTCTCCGTTTATGAGCATATTCACATAGGCGTTGTAATTCTCCAGCCGGGTGATGTCGTGGGCAGAAAAAGTCGGCTTGAACTTCGGCTCCAAGAACTGGGCGTCCTCGGCCCCTACCCGAAACGCCGCTATGGAGCCGACGTTCCCGAACACCGCGTTCTTGATTCCCTCTTCCAACTGATTGATGTATTGGTGGGCGATATTGAGGGAGAGCCGATATTTGCGCGCCTCGGACAAAATGGAGGAAATAGAGTCTGTGGTGACATTTTGAAACTCGTCAATATAAAGGTAAAAATCGTTCATCTTCTGTCCGAACATATCCACCCGGGACAGGGCCGCCATCTGCATTTTGCCCACCAGTA
Source organism: bacterium (assembly GCA_021813175.1). Classification (GTDB taxonomy): domain Bacteria; phylum Patescibacteriota; class Minisyncoccia; order Phycocordibacterales; family UBA9973; genus UBA9973. The sequence continues at coordinate 11,146 of JAKALJ010000002.1, forward strand.
CCAGCCCGATCAGGTTCGCGTTGATATCGCCCAGCCGTCCTTTGGAAAGATTTACCAATAGAATTTTCTTCTCGTCCATAATTTTACGGAAATTAAATACCGACTTCTGCTGCAGCACCACCGGACGCATAATGTCGTTGGAAATAAAATTGTCAAATTTGGAAGAAATATACGGCACAAAGTTAGCCAAGGACTGCTCCCCGCTAGTCTGCTCAGCCGAAACCCAGAATTGTTTGATTATCGGATTTTTACATCGAGCCAGTTTCAAATCCCGGAAATCTTTGTCCGCCAGAACCCGGGTGATTTCAAGCAGCGTGGAACCCGAATCAGGGTCTTCCATCACCAAAAAAGCGGAGTTACGGAAGTATTGCTCAAACATCGGTCCCCCGCCCACTTTCATATCAAAGAGCTTGTTGAAAATGTTCATCATTTCGTTCACCACGAAAGTCTTCTGCTCCGGATATTTCGGGTCATACTCCAGCATATTTAGGCCCATGGGCCGAGCGGTGAAGCTCGGGTCAAAATATATTACGTCCTCCATCCGCTCCTTCGGAACGCGAGAGAGAATAGTTTGTATGTCCGTGCCGTGCGGATCTATGTAGCATACCCCGTCTCCGTTTTTGATGTCCTGGGTAATCATATTCAGAAGCACATTCGTCTTGCCGGTACCGGTTTGCCCAATTACATAGAAATGCCGCATGCGGTCTTCCCTCCCCATGCGCACCTCTGTATCTTTTCCGCGATAGCTGTTTAGGCCGAGCAGTATGCCCTCCTTGCTCATGGCAAGAGGGGCCGGCGCAATGCCGGACTTGGCTTCGCGGAGTTGGGGCATACTGCCCACTCCCACCGGAAAGTGAAAAATGGAAGAAAGCTCTTTTAGGTTCAGGGGCAAAACATTTTCCGGAGAAAAAGTCCGGTAGGAAAAATCATGATAAAGATGTTTCAGCTTGCTTCCGGCACATTCCCGAAAATACAGGGAGTTGCTGGCCGGCTCGGTGAACTGATTGAAGGAAGATTCAATTTCCCGCAGGATAGAATCCGCCCGTATTTTAGTGGGGGCCGAGGCGAGCACCCGGATGTTTGCTTTCATTACGCTGCTTTTGAGTTTGTTCCCTATTTTTTCCATGGCTCCTTCGTCCACTGCCCGGCGTCCAGGGGTGCTTAGTTCTTTGTTCTCTTTCGGCTCTTCTTTCTTCTTCACCCCAAAAATTACTTCCTTGGAAATGCGCAGAAAAGCTTTGTTAAACTTATACAGATTATCATTGGCATGCTTCACGGACATGCCCCCTTTCACGTCGTCCAAGATTTTATGAAATTCGTTTATGTATTTATCTCCGGCCGGCGCCACTACCAGCTGGATGGCCGCGCCTTCGCCCGCGCTCGCGAGCTTGGAAAAAACGTTCAGGATAGTGTTCATGGGGTCGTGTTCAATATTGTCGTAGGTCTTGAGAGGCATTACGGGCCGTTCGGAAAGTTCCGCGTACGCGCCCACGGCAACCCCATTTGGGCTGAAAATATTGTAATCGTCCTTTATTTCGCGCACTTTGGCGTCGTGGTAATAAGCCAAAATCTGCTTTTCAAAAAGGGAGATAAATTTATCCGGCACGGCGGCATACACCACCACCTCTTCACTGTCGCTTGAGAGAGCCACCTCCAGGACGAAATAGTTTTCAAATTCATTGTTCCTGCCCAAGGAAATGGAAGACATGCCCGCGTAAAACTGCTCCATGGCCCCGATGAATTCTTTGAAACTTTTCTGCTTTTCTCCTTCGTCTTCCGGAGGCGGCAAGGTTATCTCAAAGAGAGTCATGCGCAGAGCTTTGTAAAGAGGGGTTCCCTCTTTGAATGGAAAAGGAATATTGCCGGTTTTCAGGTATTGGATAAGTATCCGGTGAAAATCATCGTCAATGTGCGGATCGTTCATGTCTTCCGCCACCGACATTGCGTTCTTGATGCCTTTGGATATGACCACCCCGAGGAGCTCTTCCATAATCGTATCGTGCGCTTCCGGTTTCAGAGCAAGCACTATGCCTTTTCTTTCTTCCTCGGATATGGCGCTATCTTTATGCAGAGTTTCTTCCAGCGGAATTTTTCTGTATACAGAGAGAACATCCTTGGCCGCCTTTTCGCCCGCGTGTTCAAAATGGCCGGCATCCATCAGAACTTTCTCCCGGCTGGCCACCCGTTCCCGCAGATACGCAAGCTCCTCTTCCGGAGTCTTGAATTTCGGCATCTCGCTTAATAAAAATTCTTCCATACCTTAAATAATTATATCACAACAAGAAAACCCTTCTTTTTTATTTGCTCCTCGGCTCGTCAGCCTGCGAGATACCCCGGGAAAGAATATTCCCGACCTGCTCCCTGTATTATATTTTGGTAAGTATTTCCGGCTCGCCGGGAGTGATCAGAATTGTGTGTTCAAAATGGGCGCTGGGCTTTCCGTCCGCGGTACGGAAAGTCCATTCGTCGTCGTCAAAGATCACACTCTTCCCGCCCATATTTAGCATCGGCTCTATGGCAATGGTCATGCCGGGCTCTAACAATTCACCCGCGCCTTTTCGGCCGAAATTCGGCACATACGGATCTTCGTGCAATTTCCGTCCCACCCCATGGCCGGACAAAACATCCACGATCCCGTATTTATAAGGCCGGATAAAAGTTTCTATGGCATATCCTATATCTCCCACTCTCTTCCCGGCCGCGGCGGCGCGAATGCCTATGTACAGCGCCTCTTCCGTGACTCGCAGAAGCTTTTCCTTGGCCGGACTGATTATCCCGACCGGCACGGTCACGGCCATGTCCGTGAAAAGTCCGCGATGCTCTATGCCGAAATCCAAGGACACAATGTCCCCTTCCTTTAGTATCTTCTCCGTCTTGGGGATGCCGTGCACCACCTCGTCGTTCACTGATACGCACAGACTGGCCGGATACGGTCTGCCCGCTCCTTCGGCGCGATAATCCAAAAAAGCCGGCTTATCGCCTATTTCCTTTACTAGCTTGAAAGCATAATCGTCCAGTTCCTTGGTGGAAATTCCGGGTCGCACTTTTATTTTCACTTTATGAAGCACTTCCGCCAGACGCCGGCCTCCTTCCCGCATTATCTCTATCTCTTTGGGTGTCTTGATAATTATCATAAATTGTGGGAACAACCTGCCAGATTGACCAACCAGCCAACCTATGAGAACAACCTGCCAGGTTGACTAGCTAGTCAACCTGGCAGGTTATAATTGTACCTTTAAATTTTTTCCCGGCAAGATACTGGATAAAATTTTGAAGCGGCTTGCCGTTCATAATGGCCACTTCGATACCGGCCGCTTCCGCTTCCCGGGCCGCGGTGGGATCAAAAGGCGTGGAGAGGCCCGCTTCCCACCTCTCCGGAATCAGCTTTCGGTACTCAGTCCAGGAAATTTCTTCAATTTTTTTGGCCTTCGGATTTTTCTTCGGGTCTGAATCGTAGACATAGTCAATATTGGAAAGATTCACCATTCGTTTCGCGCCGAAAGTTCTCGCGGCCAGGACCGCGTCCCAATCGGTGCTGTGTCCGGGTTCATAAGCGGCTCCGATAATTATCGGTTTGTCCGTGGCTGGTTTTTCGGCTAGGTTTGGCACCACTTTTTCATAAACCGAATTTCCGAAAATAACCCGCAATAATTCCGCGTTCAATTTAAGCGAGGCGATGCCTATCCAATCCTTGTCTTCTTCCGTAGGCCGGGAAATTTCGGCGGCCGCTTCCTGGTATTGACGGCAAAACTTGCCTCCGCCCGCCGTAATCACAAATTTTTTTCCTTTCCGGGTTTCAGAAAGAATAAGTTTCCGGAAATCTTTCAGAAATTCTTTGTCTATGCCGTCGGGCACAATCAGGGAACCGCCGAGAGATAGGATAATTGTTTCCATACTTTAGAATCCGAGCCCTCGGATAATATCCTTATGCACCTCCTCAATGTTTTGTTCTCCGTTAATTGAGAGAATTTGATAGTTCGGTTTACGTTTAAAATATTCCATAGCCGGCATTACATTCTTCACATATTCGTCAAATCTGCGGGCAAGGCCTTCCTCGGTATCGTCCGCCCTGCCCCGCAGGAGATTCCGCTTCATTGCTTCTTCTCTGCCGATTTCCAAATAAATTATTTTTATATTTTCTCTTCTGAAAAAGAACATCATTTTTTCAAACGCTTCCGCTTGGGCCAGAGTGCGGGGATATCCGTCGGCGATCAGGTGTTTCTCCGGAGAAAGTCTGGGAAGCAGGATGTTGGTAAAGATGGCGTTACTCAAGAAATCTGGCTGAAGCTCGCCCCGGTTTAAGGAATCTTTGATCAGGGACGCCGCGTAGCTTTTTCCTTCAATCAATTTTCTGTATTCCGCGCCGGGATAGGCGTATACTGTTTCCTTTCCGTCTTTGTTATTCAGAAATTCAGCCAGAAGCTTCACCTGGGTCCCCTTGCCCGAACCCATCATGCCGAAAAATACGAAAGTTTGGGACTGCATATAGCTTAAGAATACAAAATCCGGCTTGAAAAATCAAACTCTTTGCTATATCATGGCTCTAATCATGAAAAAGGAGATTATCACCATAAACGGTTCGCTCGGCAGCGGAAAATCCAGCACGGCCAAAGGCGTAGCCAAGGAACTGGGTTTTAAACATTTCTCTTCCGGGGATTTCTTCCGGCAAGTCGGCCTTGAACTCGGCCTGTCCGTAAACGAAACGAACGTCAGGGCGGAAACCGAACCAGCGATTGACAGGATGACGGACGAAAAATTGCGGAATTTGCGGAATTCGGAAAAGATTGTGATTGATTCCCGCACCGCCTATCATTGGATACCGGAATCATTCAAAGTGTATCTCGACCTGCCTCCGGAAATAGCCAAAAATCGGATATTGGCCAGTCTTAAGGAAGACAAATTGAGGCAAGAGAGCGAGCAAGCGCGCAGCCCGGAAGAAGTATATCAAAAGATGAAAGAACGTTTTGAGAGCGAGCAAAAAAGGTACTGGGAATTATACAAGATAAGAAACACCGACAAGAGCAATTACGACCTTGTAGTGGACACGGAAAAGAATAATCTGGAAGAGGTTATAAATATGGTCGTCTCCGCCTACAAAAAGTGGCTGAAGAAAAAATAAACTCTATTTTTTAGTACTCCCGCATGGAGATCTGGGCGTCTATTTTTTTGATCAAATCTATGAGCACCGCCACTACGATGAGGAGGGCGGTGCCGCCGAGGGCCAGAGCGGTGATGCCGGTGAGGGCCCGCATACCGAGAGGCAGAATGGCGATAAGCCCGAGAAAGATGGCCCCGAGGAAAGTGATCCTGCCAAGCACTTTGGAAATGTAATCCTGGGTGGAAGGGCCCGGGCGGATGCCAGGGATAAAGGCGCCGTTTTTCTGCAAATTCTTGGATAGAGTTTCAGGATCAAAGGTAACCGCGGTGTAGAAATAGGTAAAGAGAAATACCAGCACGAAATAAATCAGGGCGTATAGAACGGAGGTCTGGGAGAAACCGGCTAAGGACCGGGCAATGGACGCGACGGTCGGATTGGCTGAACCGGCCAAGAAATTTCCTATCATCTGGGGGAAAAGTAAAATAGAAAGAGCAAAAATAATCGGCATCACTCCGGCTTGATTTACCCGCAAGGGCAGATAAGTGGACCCGCCGCCGTATATTTTCATGCCCCGCACCTGCTTGGCGTAAGTGACAGGCACCGGACGTTCGGCTTCGGTGGCCACCACCACCCCGGCCGTGATTAGTATGCCCACTATCACGAACATGGCGTAAAGAGGAACTTGAGAAGGGTCAAAGGAAAAGGCCAGCTGTCCCACCTCGGAAGGAATACGGGCCACGATACCAGCGAAAATGAGGAGAGACACTCCGTTGCCGATGCCAAACTCGGACATAAGCTCTCCCATCCAGGTAACCAGCATGGCTCCGGCCACTACCACCACGATGTTTATGAACTGGTCAAAAGGAGCAAGATTCACCAAAATATTTTGCTTCTCTAAAATAGCCAATAGACTGTAGCCCTGAATAATGGCCAAAGGTATCGTCAGCAATCGGGAATACTGGGTGAATTTCCGGCGGCCCGCCTCGCCTTCTTCTTCATATAAGCGTTTGAGCGAAGGCACCATTATGGTGAGAAGCTGCATGATGATGGAGCTGGTGATGAAGGGACCCACTCCAAGCATGATGATGGAAAGATTGGAAAGCCCGCCTCCGGCGAAGATGTTCAACACTCCGAAAAATTGGTTGTTGGAAAGAAAACGGGAGAGAGCCGAAGCGTCAATGCCGGGAATCGGTATGGCGGCCAAGAGACGGAAGAGAATCAAGGTAAAAAGCACGAAGAGCACCTTTTTTCGCAGGGCCCGGTCGGTCCAAATTAGTTTTATTTTTTCCCAGAAAGTCATTTGATTACTTTAAATTTTATCTTTCCGCCTTTGATTCCCAAACGTTTCCGGAGAGTGGAGAAAGGTTTCCTTCCTCCAGCCGTAGCGGTTTTTTTGTCCTGATTGATAAAAATTTCTTTCCGGCGCGAATGAAATTTATATCCGCGGCGCTTAGGTAGGCGCTTGATGATATCCCGCATTTCCGGCCGGCGCTTGTTCCCGGCTCGGGCGGTCTGGCCTTTGCCTCCGCGACCGCTCGTCTTGGCGTGTTTTCCTCCCCGGCCCACTATGCGGTCCCGCTTATTCTTGTGTTCTCTTTTCAGCTGGTGAATTTGCATATAAATGGCTTAATTATTTTCTTTTTTATTTTTGGAAGATTCAGGCTCGGGAGAGAGAAGGGCTTCTTTTTTGACCGGCTTTTTGACGTACTTCCCGGATATTGGAGAAAGAGCCAGCATCACCGCTTTGGCGTTGTTAAATTTATTTTTGGTGCTGGAAATCACTTTGCTGGTTATGTCTTTCAGGCCGGCCAAATTGGCGATGTCCCGCACCACCGTTCCGGCAACCAGCCCCCGGCCGTTGTTTGGCATAATAATTACTTTCGCGCTTCCGAATTTTCCTTTCATCTCATAAGGGATAGACATATTTTTATCCAGTTTTAAGGTTACCATATTTTTTTTCGCGTTACGCAGGGCTTTGTTTATGGCCAAAGAAGTGTCTCCGGCTTTGCCCAAACCGAGTCCCACCGATCCGCGCCTGTCTCCGGCCGCCAGATACACGCTGAAAGAGAACCGGCGGCCGCCGGCCACTACCCGGGTTACCCGGCGAATATCCAGAATTTTTTGATCAAATTCCGGCTTGGGACGCGGGCCGAGCGTCCGAGGGCGGCCGCCGCCTCTCCCTCCTCTTTCCGCTTTTTTTTCTTCCTTCTGTTCCATATTTTTTGATTTCTTAAAAATTAAAATTGGAGACCGGCGCTTCGGGCGGCTTCGGCCAAAAGTTTTATTCGACCCGTATATTTGAAGCCATTCCGGTCAAATACCACTTTTTTCACTCCGGCTTTTTGGCAATTCTTCGCGATTATGGACCCGATCTCTTTGGCCCTTTCCACTTTGGCGCCGGAAGCAAGCTTCAGGTCGCTGGCTGAAGCCAAAGTTCTTCCTTTAGTGTCATCTATCACCTGAGCATAAATGAATTTATTGGAGCGGAACACGGACAGGCGCGGACGCTCCGCCGTTCCCTTAATTTTGGAGCGGATTTTCTTTTTCAAACGGATTCTTTTTTCTTCTTTTTTTTGCATAAATTTGATTAGGCGGTCTTCTTGCCCTGCTTTCTCCTGACAATCTCTCCTTCATAGCGAAAACCCTTTCCCTTATACGGCTCGGCTTTCTTCAAGGCGCGGATGGCCGCCGCAAAACTTCCCACTGATTCTTTGTCTATGCCGGCAATGGTAATAATATTTTTTTCCGCGGTAGCAGTGATCCCTTCCGGAATAGACATCTTTACCGGATGGGAAAATCCAAGAGCAAATTTCATTTCTTTGCCGGTCGCTTCGGATTTAAAGCCTACGCCTTCCAAAATCAATTTTTTTTGATAGGGTTCCCGCACTCCCTTGATCATATTTTTGATATGAGCGGCATAGGTGCCCCACAGAGATTTTGAAAATTTGTCGTTTCGCTTGGCTTTCAAAGATACCGATTTTTCTCCCGCGGTGATAGCGATATCATCGCGAAAATTTCTTTTCAATGAACCTTTGGGACCGGTTACCTCCAAAAGGGTTCCGTTTATGGAAATTTTCACTCCGGGTGGCACTGGTATTTCTTTTTTTCCGATTCTGGACATAGCTTTTTAATCTCTTCTTACCATATTTTGAAAAGGGCTTCTCCGCCGACCTGCTCCTTCTGAGCGCTTTTTCCGTCCAAAATTCCTTTTGGGGTGGAAAGCACCAAGAGACCCTCCCCGCCGCGCACCCGGTGCAATTTTTTTACTCCGAAATACACTCGCCTGGATTGCTTGGAAACCCGTTCCACTTGGGTGATCTTGGGCTTTTTGTTTTCATACAAGAGTTCTATTTCAAGCATGGGCTGGTTTTTCTTCGATTTTTTGGAAATTTCTCCAGCGTAGCCCGCTTTTCTCAGGCACTCGGCGATGGCATGTTTCAAGGCAGAATACGGCACCGTCACGGATTCCTTGCCCGCGGCGCTCGCGTTCTTCATCATTATAATCATGTTTGCTATCGGATCCATAAATAAAATTAATTTTGAGGGACTATTTCAAGGTTTTCATTTTTCTCTACCATGACGATTTTCTCACTCCGGGTAATTTTCCTTCGTTGGCATACTCCCGAAAGCAAATTCGGCACAGGCCGAAATCCCGCATGTATCCATTGCCCCGACCACAGCGAAAACACCGATTCTTGGCTCGGGTGGAAAATTTCGGTTTGCGTAAAGCTCTTACTTTTACGGAAGTTTTTGCCATCTTGTTTTTACTAACAACAAAAGAGGGGCCCGCCAGCCGGCGAACTGTCCCGCAATATCGCGCTTTATTCCTCCAATCCTTTGCGGTCTTTGTCGGGAAATTTCACCAAAAGATTCAGTGAACCAAAGAATTAAAGGAGAAAAGCGGATTACCGGAACATTCTCCCTTAAATTACATACTATCAGACAACCTAAGGCAAGTCAATTAGCAAAACTTCCAGTCACCCAGCTGAATTCACTTTGCCAATTGCGACTGGGGCAGCTCCATCCCGGACTGGTGGGGTACGGATTTGAACCGTATCCATCTGTAGTTCTTATGCCAATCACAAAATATCCTCCTCGGCTTGTATCGCAACCATAGTTTCCGGCGGAATAGAAATAGTAAGCAAAATTTCCACAGGCACCTTCAAGAGATGCTGTAGGGTCTTTCAGGCCGCTTGGCAGATACTTCCCGGCAGTAAGAGCAACAACAAAATTTCCGGCAGTGTCCGCGCCGCTCGATTCCCACCCGCCGCAAGGTCCAAAATTCGGAGTCGGATATGTACCATAATCGCTCATATACAATGCCAGAGCATTTTGAAGAGAATGCATCTCGGACAAACGTTCCGCGTCTCTGGCCTTTCCTCTGGCTGTGTTAAGACTGGCCAGTACCACCGAAGCTAATATTCCTATAATTGCTATGACTACAAGCAGTTCTATTAAAGTGAATCCTCGATTGTTCATACACTTTTGTGTGTATTCTCTTAAGGCAAATGCGAGCCCTGTTGATTTATGATGATTTTCTCTATTTGTGTATTGGTCAAAGGTTTTGCTTTTACACCGCCAATAAAAAGAAATAAAGAAACCACCACACACAAAAAAATGACTCCTAGAAGAACCGCATCCGCCTGTTTTTTTGTTTTGATCGCGCCGCCGGAGAGTTTTATCACGAGCTTTACCAGGCCGGAGGGTTTTTCATCCGTTTCGGATGGAGCGGCGGCAGAGCGGGGATAGAGGGAGACATCTTGCGGCCCTTCCGCCTCGACCTCAGTCGGGGCGGAAGGGCCGCCTGTCCGCGCCTTCTCTTCCGCTTCAAACTGGCGCAAGGCTCGCGCAATTTCATCATTTTGCCCAAGCTGATCCACTTTTATATTATAACTCTAGTCTTTTTTGAACGGTACCCCGAGAAGTTCATAGAAAGCCAAGCCCTCTTTTTTGTTTTTAGCAGTGGATACTAAGGTTATGGACAGCCCGAAGACATCCCGAATGTCTTCGTCCGCCGTCTCCGGGAAAATTGTGTGTTCTTTGATGCCGATGGTCAGGTTTCCGATATTGTCCACCGCGCTCCTTTTCACTCCGCGGAAATCTTTGGTGCGAGGCAGGGCCACATTCAGAAACTTTTCCAAAAATGCGTACATTCGTTTGCCCCGCAAGGTTACCACCGCTCCAATCGGGTCACCTTGCCGAATCTTGAAAGAAGCCACCGATTTTTTGGCTCCGCGCAGAGCCCCTCGCTGGCCGCTGATTTTTGCCAGGCGGTCCAGCACCAATTGGTTTGCTTCCTTGTTGGTCTTCTGTTTCGTTCCCGTGCCGGCATTCAGCACAACCTTTTCCAGTCTGGGCGCGGAAAGCTTCGCTTTGTAATGAAAAACCTCTTTCAGTTTTGGAAAGACTTCCGATTCTTTTTCTTTGACGGTTAGATATTTCATGATATGCGGTTCAATCAACTTTTTTTACATTTGAAACGTGTATAGGCATCGGTATATCGTTCACCGACCCTTTCTCTTTGGTGGTTTTGGGACGGCGGTGCTTTTTGTATATATTCGCGCCTTCCACAATGACTTTATCCTCTCTCGGCAGAGCTTTCAGTATTTTTCCGCGCTTGCCTTTGTCTTTGCCGGCGATGATTATTACGTTGTCTCCTTTTTTTATTTTCATAATTTTTTCTTATATCACTTCCGGCGCCAGAGAAATTATTTTTTGGTATCCCATTTCCGCGAGCTCTCGGGGAATAGGCCCGAAAATACGACCGGCTTTCGGATCCATCTTTCCTTTTTCCAAAAGCACCACCGCGTTGTCGTCAAAGCGGATGTATGAACCGTCTTTTCGGCGATAAGCGTCCCGAGTGCGCACCACCACCGCTTCACTCACCTCTTTTTTCTTCACCAATTTGCGGGGACTGGCCGTTTTTACGGATATGACCACCTTCTCTCCAAGGGAAGCGTACCGCTTCTTGGAACTGCCGAGAATTTTAAACACTTTTCCGACCGTACCGCCGGCATTGTCCGTTATTTTTACCAATGTTTCCGCTTGAATCATAATATTTTCTTAAATTACTTTAAAGCTCTTGTCCTTGGACATCGGCCTGGTGGAAACTATTTCCACCTCGTCTCCTGTTTTGTATTTGTTTTCCGGATCGTGCGCCTTGTATTTTTTGTTCATCTTATAATATTTTCCGTATTTCGGATGCTTCACGAAGCGGGAAACGGAGACTACCACGGTCTTGTCCATTTTGTCGCTCAATACTATTCCTTTTAATCTTTGGATTTTGGGCATGTTATTTTTTCTTCCGCTTGGGACTGTTTAATTCCGTCAGAACCCGAGCGATTTCCTTTCTTAAATTTTTGCTTTCCTTCACGTTTTTTGACTTGGCTCCTTCGGTCTTGAATTGGAGGGCGCGTTTTCTTTCCTGAAGCTCGCTCAATTTTTTCCGAAGCTCTTCGTCTGTCATTGATTTTAAATTTTCTTTTTTATTTTTCATTTTTTATTCCTTACGGATGGCGGCAATTAACGAGATTCCTGCCGGGATACTATCCGGCTCTTAAGCGGCAGCTTGCTGCCGGCTTTACGCAGGGCTTCCTTGGCAATATTCTCTTTCACTCCGTCCACTTCAAATATTATCCGGCCCGGATATACCATGGCGCAATATCCTTCCGGGTCACCCTTGCCCTTGCCCATGCCCACTTCGGCCGCCTTGGCAGTATAAGGACGGTCGGGAAAAATCCGGATCCAGTATTTGCCGGTCTTAGTGAGAGTCCGAGCCACTACTTTTCGGGCAGATTCGAGCTGATTGGACCGAACCCGAGAGGCGCTGGTCGCCTTTAGGCCGAAAGAACCGAAAGAGAGCGCGGTGCCGCGGGTTTCCGGAGAGATTTTCTTCGGATTCCGCCGGCCAGTTTGCCATTTTCTAAATTTTACTTTTTTCGGTAAAAGCATAGTTTTTAGGATTTTACTTCTTTTTTCTTGTCCGCGAAAACTTTCCCGCGGTAGATCCAGACTTTTATACCAATAGTGCCGTAAGGCAGAATGGCTCTCTCCCGCTTAAAATCTATATCCGCCCGGAAAGTCTGGAGCGGGATAGAGCCGCGTTTCAAATCTTCAGTACGGGCAATTTCGGCGCCTCCCAATCGGCCGGAAAGCACTATTCTCGCCCCTTGTACTCCTCCGGCGGCCATCACTTTCTCTAGAGTCTGCTTGATCACTCGCCGGTAAGGCATTCTTTTTTCCAAACCTTCGGCAATCATATATGCCACTATGGCGGCATCCGCTTCTGGATTTCCAATCTCTACCACTTCCAGCTTGAAATCTTCCGTCTTGGGAAGTTTGAGCTTATCCATTTTTTTCAGAATATCGCTTTTTAATTTAGCCGCTCCTTCGCCGCTCCGCCCGATGATCAATCCGGGCCTTGAGGTACGCAAGGTGAAGCGGGTAGTTTTTTGATTTCTTTCTATTTCAATGGAGGACACATACTGGCCGCGCAATTTTTTTTCCAGATATTCGCGCAAAAGCACATCTCCTCTAAGGTATTCGCGGTACTTTCCGGCATCGGCAAACCAATGGGATTTCCAATCCCGGAGAATGGTCAGCCTATGAGCGTATGGATGCACTATTTTACTCATGTTTTTTTTCCATTTTTTTCTTTTCTAAAACTTTCTTTATGGATTTTTCTTTTTCCGGCCGGCCAGAATTTTTGCCGGAGCGGACCGAAGTTTTTTCTCCGAGCAGGACCAAAACATGACTGGAACGTTTGTTTATCATTACCCCCCGGCCCATGGCCCTCGGCATCATGCGCTTTAATACCATTCCTTTATCCACCCGCAAATCCTTAATGAAAAGATTTTCTCTTTGCCTTCCGAGGGAAGCGGCGTTCGCGACCGCGGACAGAATGAGCTTCTTCATCGGAGCGGCCGCGCGCTTCGGCAAAAAATCCAGGTCTGCCACCGCTCGCTCCACGGACTTTCCTTTCAAGAGGTCAGCCACTAACCGGACTTTTCGGGGAGATTGCCTGTAATTTTTCAAAAATGCTTTCATAGTCGGGATTATTTCTTGCCGGCGCCGGCCGCCTCGGCTGCCGCCGTGGCCGCTTTAGCTTGAGCCATTTCAGTTTCTTTCTTCTTTTGCTCCAGCTCTTTCTGCATCTTTCCGCCGTGCTTGATGAATTTGCGGGTAGGAGAAAACTCTCCGAGCCGATGCCCGACCATATCTTCGCTCACCAGCACCTCCAAATGGGTTTTACCGTTATGCACCCCAAAGGTGAATCCCACCATTTCCGGGGAAATCTGGCTGGCCCGTTTCCAGGTTTTAATAACCGGAGTATTCATTGGATTTTTCCCGGTTATCTTTTTTAAAAGCTTCGGGTCCACATATATTCCTTTTTTGATTGACCGAGTCATCTAAAATATATGAAAACAAGCTCGTTCCCGAGCTTGTTCCATAATATCAAAATATGCGGCAAAGTCAAATTTGAAAGCCTGCGAGACACCCCGGGAAAGAATATTCCCGACCTGTCCCCTCCCTGTTGGGTTATTTCTTCCGGCTCTTTTTGGCACGGCGGGAGAGAATAAAGATGTTGGAATATTTCTTGGGGTGCCGAGTTTTTCGTCCGCCAGTCACCTTTCCCCACATGGTTTTGGGACGTTTAATGCCCCGGCCTTGCCGGCCCTCGCCTCCGCCATAGGGATGGTCCACCGGGTTCATGGCCGTGCCGCGCACCGTCGGGCGGATGCCTTTCCAGCGGGAACGCCCGGCTTTGCCGTAATTCTCAAGGTGGTGTTCTTCGTTGGAAACCGTGCCGATGGAGGCATAGCATTCCTCTTTCACTTTCCGCACCTCAGAAGAAGGCATTTTCAGATTGGTGTACCCATCGGCATTTGCCACCACTTGAGCAAAAACTCCCGCTCCCCGGGCGATTTTGGCTCCACCGCCGGGTTTCAGTTCTATATTGTAAACAAAAGTACCGACTGGAATATTTTTAAGAGGCAGACGATTTCCGGCGGAAATTTCCGCTTTCGGAGAAACAAGAAAGGGATTGCCGGGCTTTACCGATTTTGGCAAGAGCACGTATCTTTTTTCTCCGTCCTTATACACGGCCAAGCCGATGAAAGCCGAGCGGTTCGGGTCGTATTCCACGCTTTTTATTTTTGCCGGAATGTCAATTTTATCGTATTTAAAATCCACCCGCCGATATAAGCGCTTGTGTCCCGACCCTTTATGCCGCACCGTAATGCGCCCTTGGCTATTGCGTCCCACCTTTCGGCGGAAACCAGAGGTCAGGGATTTGTCAGGCTTGGACGCAGTGAGCACTCCGCGGTATTCCACATTACTGGCCTGTCTTCTTGATTTAGTTGTGGGTTTGTATTTCTTCATTTTCTTATACTAGATCTATTTTATCTCCTTCTTTCAGATACACTATGGCTTTCTTTCCTCCGCCTTTTACTCCTTCTTTGCCCCGGGTAAACACTTTTTTTCTTGGAATTTTTAGAATATTCACTCGAGTCGGGCGCACTTTGTAAATATCAAACACCGCTTTGGCTACTTCTTTTTTGCCGGCCAAGGGCGCTACCTCAAAAGCATAAGCCCGAAGGGCATAAGCCCCGGAGGCTTTTTCGGTGATTCTCGGATTTTTGATTATTTTTGTGGCGTCCCGCATAAAATTAAATTATTTTCCTTTGGATGCTAAAAATTCAAGACTCTCCGCAGGTTTTTCTATCAAAATATATTTGTAATCAAGGACTTCCGCCGGATTCAGATTCTTTAACAAGGATACTTCAAGCTGGGGAAGGTTCCTAAAACTTTTCTTTGTTTTCTCATCTCCTTCATACAAAGAGAGAAGGGTTTTTTTCTTTTTTGAAGAATATATGGGGCCGATGCCGGGAATCTTGGAAAGATTCTTCAATACTTTGGCGGCTTCCTTAGCTTTTATGGCCGGGAGAGCCAGCGAATCAATAAATACCACTTCTCCTTCTCGAAATTTTTTTGACAGCGCGGAAAAAAGAGCTTCCGCTCTCATTTTTTTTGAAATTTTTCGGTTATAATTTTTTTCCGAAAGAGGCCCGTGCGTTACTCCTCCGCCCACCCAGATGGGACTCCGGATGGAGCCGTGTCTGGCCCGACCGGTTCCTTTTTGCCGCCAAGGTTTCTTCCCGCCACCGGAAACTTCTCCTCGGCCTTTGGCATTCGCGGTACCGGCCCGGCGATTGCTTTTCATACTCATTACCACTTGATGCACCAAATCCGGACGCCATTTGGCGGCAAAAACTTTTTCCGGTAAGGATATGCTTCCCGACTCTTTGCCCTCTTGATTGTAGATTTTCGCTTCCATTTGCTGATTCTTTATATCTTCACTATCTCCACCAAACTGCCCCGAGCGCCCGGCACAGCCCCTTTTAAGAAAATCACGCCGCTTTCTTTGTCTACCAGTATCACTTCATGGTTCTTTTCCGTTATTCTCTCTCCGCCCATGCGGCCGGCCATTCTCATGCCTTTCGGCACCCGGGTGCGCAGACCGCCTCCGATGGAACCAGGTTCCCGTTCCGAGTGTTTCTGCCCGTGGGTACGGGGCCCTCCGTGGAATCCGTGGCGTTTTACCACTCCTTGAAATCCTTTTCCTTTGGAAACTCCGGACACCCGCACTTTGTCTCCGGCTTTTAAAATATCGGCAGCCGCCAAAGTATCGCCGATTTTTGCTTCCGGAGCGCCGTTATCGCGAAATTCCCGCAAGTAGCGAAAATTACCGAGGTTTTTCATATGTCCTTTTTGGGCTTTGCTGATATTTTTCTCTTTTTTTTCTCCATATCCGACCTGCACCGCGTCATATCCGTCCCGGTCTTTGGTTTTTATCTCGGTAACCACCGTCTTGCCGGCGGAAAGCGCCGTAACCGGAATCACTCTTCCATCTTCGGTAAAATACTCGGTCATATTTTTTTTTATACCAAGAATAAATTTCATATTTCTATAACATCTTTACATCTATGTCCACCCCGGAAGGCAGAGACATATTGGTCAAGGCCTCCACCGTATTCGCGTTTGGATTCACGATATCTATCAGACGCTTGTGCACCCTGATTTCAAACTGCTCGCGTGAATTCTTGTAAATGAAAGAGGAGCGGTTTACCGTGTACTTCTTTATTTCAGTGGGCAGAGGCACCGGGCCCACAATCTCCGCGTCATAGCGCATAGCGGTATCAATGATTTGCTTTACCGAGGCGTCTAAGATTTTGCTCTCATAGGCGCGAACCCGGATACGCAATATCACTTTGCTCTCTTCTTTTTTCGTCCCTTTAACGGTTTTTTTCACGAAAGAGTCTTTTACTTTCTCCGTCCTTGTTTTAACGGAAACCGAGGGCGATGCGCTACGGGCTGATTTGCCTGCCGCTTTGACAGGACTTTTCTCTTTTGTACCTGATGTGGCCATTCTTTTCTATCCTAAAATTTTAGTGACCACTCCGGCTCCCACCGTCTTGCCACCTTCACGAATAGCGAAACGTTGCTGCTCTTCCAGAGCCACTGGGGTTACCAGTTTTACGGTAAAAGTCACAGTGTCTCCGGGCATTACCATTTCGGTGCCTTGAGCAAGGGTAACCTCGCCAGTCACATCCGTAGTACGAATATAGAATTGTGGCTTATAACCGTTAAAGAATGGGGTATGTCGTCCGCCTTCCTCTTTTTTCAGTATGTACACCTCCGCCGTAAAGTTATCATGCGGGGTAACGGTACCAGGCTTGGCCAGAACCTGCCCGCGGCTTACATCTTCTTTTTTTAAACCCCGCAAGAGCACGCCGGCGTTATCTCCGGCCATGCCTTCCTGCAAGCTCTTATTGAACATTTCAATGCCAGTAATAGTGGCTTTCTGGGTGGGTTTAATGCCGACAATTTCCACTTCCTCGCCTACTTTTACTATTCCTCTTTCAATTTTTCCGGTAACTACCGTGCCGCGTCCTTCAATGGAGAAAATATCTTCTACCGGCATCAGGAACGGTTTCTGAGTGTCTCGTTCCGGCACCGGAATGTATGTATCCAGCGCGTTCACCAGTTCAAGCACTTTCTTTGCCCATGGGTCGTTCACATCCTTGGATTCCAGAGCTTTCAGGGCCGAACCGCGAATGACTGGAGCGCCCGCCCCGTCAAATCCTTGCTTGGTCAGAAGTTCGCGGATTTCTTCTTCCACCATGTCCAGCATATCCTTATCGTCCACCATATCGCACTTGTTCATGAAAACAATAATCTTTGGCACGCCTACTTGCCGAGCTAAAAGCACATGCTCCCGAGTCTGAGGCATGGCGCCGTCCGTGGCGGCCACCACCAGGATGGCGCCGTCCATCTGCGCGGCGCCGGTAATCATGTTCTTGATATAGTCCGCGTGTCCCGGAGCATCGATGTGCGCGTAATGCCGAGCATCGGTGGAATACTCGTTGTGGGAAATGTTAATGGTGATTCCGCGAGCTTTTTCTTCCGGAGCGTTGTCTATTTGGTCCACTCCGCGCAAGCGGACCTGCTTGCCGGCCATATTGAGCACGTGCAAAATAGCCGCGGTCAAGGTGGTTTTGCCGTGGTCCACGTGCCCGATGGTGCCCACATTGATGTGAGGTTTATCTCTCTTAAATTCTTCTGCCATGTTGTTTCCGCCAGCTGGCGGATAAATATTACTTATAAATTGGTTATAATTGACCGCTTTTTTACAAAAAAGCAACAAAAAAACCGCGAAAGTGCAGTTATGGATTATGTTAGCAGATTGGGAAATAAAGTCAAATCGCCAGAGAAGATTCGTGCAATATTGCCCTTGCCAATCTCTCTTCTTCGGCTTCTTTTTCTTCTGCGCTGAAATGTCTGGTGACGAAGATGAGATTTTGGAATTTTTCAAACGTCCCAAGCAAATCTCTGTCTCGCAGGATTTCCATTACTTCTTCTTTGCTTTTTTGAGAATAATCAAATTCACCGAGCTCTACATTATTTGATAGGGAGATGAATTTCGTCACCCTCGCGAGCAGGTTCTTTTCTTGAGTGGAAAGAGAGCGGAAGACTTCACCGCGCTTATCCGAACCCCTATTTTCAAGCATGTATATATTCTATCATTCTTATTTTCTGGCCGCAATGACAGTCTCGGCTACGTTCTGGGGAACGATGTCATAACGCAGGAATTCCATGGTAAAGCTCGCTCGGCCTTCGGTCATGGAGCGCAGAGAGGTCATGTAGCCGAACATCTCGGAAAGGGGCACTACTGCTTTTATAACTTTATTCATCCCGCGGTCTTCCATCCCCTCAATCAGTCCGCGTTTGGAAGAAAGATTGCCGGTCACATCGCCCATGAATTTTTCCGGGGTAACCACTTCCACCCTCATCATGGGTTCCAAGATAACCGGCTTTGCTTTTCTACAGGCATCCTGCACCGCCATAGAAGCGGCGATTTTGAAAGCCATTTCGTTGGAATCCACTTCATGATAGGAACCATCCCAAAGATCCACGGACACGTTTACCAGTTTGAAGCCAGCCAAAACCCCGCGGTCCAATCCTTCTCGGAAACCCTTCTCACAGGCCGGAATATATTCCTGCGGAATCACTCCTCCTTTGATGTTGTTCACAAATTCAAACCCTTCCAAACGTTTGGTGTTTTTCGGCAAATCTTCCAGCTCTTCTTTAGTCAGAGCTTTCATGGGCGACACCCGAATTTTTACGTGACCGTAATTTCCCCGGCCCCCGGACTGCTTGATATATTTCCCTTCTGCTTCAGATTTATCGGTAATAGTCTCGCGGTAAGCAACTTGCGGCTTGCCTACGTTTGCTTCCACGGAAAATTCGCGTTTCATTCGATCCACGATGATTTCCAGATGCAATTCGCCCATGCCGGAGATGATGGTTTCGCCGGCTTCGTTATCGCTCGAAACCTTAAAAGTCGGGTCCTCTTGGGCCAGACGATTCAAAGCCAGGCCCATCTTTTCCTGGTCGGCTTTAGTTTTCGGTTCTATGCGCATGGAAATGACGGGCTCGGGAAAGACAATGCGGTCAAGTTCTATGGGATGTTCTTCATCGCATAAAGTGTCTGATGTGATAGTGTCCTTCAGTCCCACCGCGGCGGCAATTTCTCCGGCATATACTTTTTTTACCTCCTCGCGGTCATTGGCATGCATCCGCACGATACGTCCGATTCGTTCCTTGTTCCGAGTGCGCGGATTGTACACATACGAACCGGCAGAGAGAGTGCCGGAATACACCCGGAAGAAAATAAGCTGGCCCACGAATGGATCGGCGGCCACCTTGAAAGCCAGAGCGGAAAACGGTTCGGTATCCGAAGCGTGCCGCGTCGCCTGTTCGTCCGTATTCGGGTCTATACCCGCCACCGGCGGAATGTCCAAAGGGCTCGGCAGATAATCCACCACCGCGTCCAGCACCAGTTGCACTCCTTTGTTCTTCAAAGCGGAGCCGGCGAACACCGGGAAAATTTGATTGGCGATGACACCCTTGCGCAAGAGTTTTTTCAGAGTCGGCAATTCCGGGGTCATTCCTTCCAGATATTCGTTCATGGTTGTGTCGTCCTGTTCCACGATTTTTTCTATAAGCTCGTTCCGATATCTTTCCGCTTCGGCTTTGAATTCGGCCGGAATTTCTGCCTCGCGCACTATACTGCCCATTTCGCCCTCGAAGTAATATGCTTTCATAGTGAGCAGGTCTATCACTCCTTCGTGTTTTTCTTCCAAGCCGATCGGAATCTGCGCGCGCACCGCTTTTTTGGTCAGCCGGTCCAAAATGGTGGCGTAAGAATGCTCAAAGGAAGCGCCGGTGCGGTCCAGTTTGTTAATGAAGCAGATGCGGGGCACTTTGGCCTCGTCCGCGTAGCGCCAGTTGGTTTCGGATTGGGGTTCCACTCCGGCCACGCCGTCAAACACCACCACCGCGCCATCCAAGACCCGCAAAGACCTCTTCACTTCAACGGTGAAATCTATGTGTCCGGGGGTATCTATGATATTAAAACGATGTTTCTTGGAAACATCCCCGCCCGCGTAAGTAGGCACCCAGAAGCAAGTAACCGCGGCGGAAGTGATGGTGATGCCTCGCTCTCTTTCCTGCTCCATCCAGTCGGTGACCGTGTCTCCTTCATGCACTTCTCCGATTTTGTGGGAGACGCCCGTATAGAAAAGCACCCGTTCGGTAGTGGTGGTTTTGCCCGCATCAATATGCGCGATGATGCCAATATTCCTTACTTTTTCCAAAGGATAATCTCGTTCCATATTGCCTGAATTTTACCAGCCAAAGTGGGCAAAGGCCTTGTTCGCTTCGGCCATTCTGTGCGTATCTTCTTTCTTTTTTACAGCTGCTCCCTCGTTTTTGCTGGCGGCGATAAGCTCGTCCGCAAGCTTTTCCCGCATAGGCTTGCCCTTTCCTCCCCGGGCCGCGTCTCGGATCCAGCGCATAGCCAGAGCGAGTTTTCTCTCCGGGCGCACTTCCCGAGGCACCTGGTAGTTTGCTCCGCCGATGCGCTTGGAACGCACTTCGGTAACGGGCCCGGCATTCCTGATGGCCAGATCAAAAATTTCGAGCGGATTTTGGTTACCGGTTTTCTTTTTGATAAGCTCAAAAGCGCCATACACCGCTTTGCGGGCGGTTTCTTTTTTCCCGGACCACATAATGTAATTTATGAATTTTCCCAGCCTCTCCGAGTTGTATACTAGGTCCGGAGCCGTTTTTATTTTGCTTTTTATTTTTCGCCGCATGAATGACTATATATTATTTGTGAAAAATTATTTCCCTCTAGGTTTCTTATTGCCGTATAGCGAACGTCCTTGCCGGCGTTTTTCCACCCCTTGGGTATCCAAGACGCCGCGCACAATATGATATCGCACCCCGATCAGGTCTTTTACCCGTCCGCCGCGGAGCTGCACCACAGAGTGTTCCTGCAAGTTGTGCCCTTCGCCCGGGATATAGGCGGTTACTTCCATGCCGTTGGTTAGGCGCACTCGGGCAATTTTACGCAGAGCAGAGTTTGGTTTTTTGGGAGTGGTAGTAGTCACCTTGGTGCATACTCCGCGCTTAAAGGGAGACGGATAGAAAACTGGCCGGTTTTTCAGGAAATTGAAACCGCGCTCCAGGGCCACGGTCTTGGGTTTCCGATACACTTTCCTTCTTTTTTTCTTTACCAGCTGATTAATGGTCGGCATGAATTAAAATAAAAGAGTCTGGCGACTCTTCCCAAGAATATACTATAACCACTGAAAAAATGCAATGAGACAACGGCCAAGGGTTAAGTCTATTACACGAATGGCACAAATACAAAACCCGGGAACTCTTGTTTTTCAAAAATGCCCTCTGTTTTCTTTTTTTCCTTAAAAATACTCTCTTTTAACGGGTATACCATGATTCCTCCTTCTTTCAGCTGTTTTTTCCATACTTCCGGCACTTCTCTCATCCTAGCGGCAGCTATTATTCTATCCAACGATCTATCGGGGATGCCAGGCACTCCTTCCTTGGCGCTCTCGCAGAAAAAAGAAATATTTTTCTCCAGTCTTGGATATTTTTTCAAATTATTTTTTCCGAAACTGCACAGCTCTTTAACTATCTCAAAAGCAAACACTTTGCCTTCTTCTCCGACGATATGGGAGAGCAAAGCGCTCTGCCAACCTGAGCCGAATCCCGCATCTAAAACAATTTGTCCCTTTTTCACCTCCAGAAGCTCCAGCATAAAAACTACCGTATATGGCTGAGATATCGTCTGTCCGTGTCCTATAGGCAGGGGCACATCATCATAAGCAAAAATTTTTTCTTCTTTTCTAACAAAATCCGCCCTGTCCACATTCCAAAGCGCGGAAGTAATAGAATCCGATTTAAGAACTCCTTTTGTCTTGAGCAATTTTATAAGCTCATCCATAATGGCTTCCCGCGGTTTATAAAGCGATGCCGGTAATCAAAGTGTACAGATACGCCATGGCGGGAAAGATCCAGTTGGAAAGGAAAAAGATGAAGAGAAGCAAAATCAAGAGCGAGTACCTTTCCAGAAAAATTATGACCGGGTAAGCAGACTCGGGCAGAAGAGAAAAAAGAATCCTGGAGCCGTCCAAAGGGGGAATGGGAATAAGATTAAAAATCCCCAAACCCAAATTGATGAGCACGATGGAAGAGATAATGAAGGCGGCTTGCGGAAACACTCCTTTCATAAGCAAAAACCGCAGGAGCAATCCGAAAAATACGGCAATAAAAAAATTAGCCAGCACTCCGGCAATGGCCACGGAAAACGTTCCCCACTTTCGATTGGAAAGGTTGGCGGGAGTATACGGTACGGGCTTGGCCCAGCCGAACAAAACCGGCGATTGGGCCAGGACAAGGAGCAGGGGCAGAATTATGGAGCCGAACATATCCAAATGTCGGAGCGGATTTAAGGTCAGGCGACCGGCCCGGCGGGCGGTATTATCTCCGAAAAATTCTGCCGCATATCCATGCGAAATTTCATGGATTACCACGGACATAATAAGGATGGCTATGAAAAAAAATGTGTTGGCGAACTGCATAAAATTTTGAAATGGGCGGAAAAACTTTAAAAATAAGGCCTGCGTTGCATTTCCCGTTCCTTCATGATAGCATGGAAAGCGCTATGGCGAAAACATGCGCGATAACCAAGAAAGGGTCTCTGGTGGGCGGCGGATATTCCAACCGCACCCGCGCCACCAAATTCAATCCGACCGGCAAGGCCCGAAAGTATTTGAATCTGCAAAAAAAGAAAATTTTTGTGCCGGAATTAAAGAAATCAGTGATTCTAACAATATCCACCCGCGGCCTCCGCACCATCAAGAAGAAAGGAGCCTACGCTACCCTGCGCAAAGCGGGAGTGCTTAGATAGTCTCTCTTGCGGCAAGAAACCTTGCTTCCCCTTGGAAGCAAGGTTTCTTGCTGATTGCGCGAAAGGATTCAGGCGGCTATAATCATGGGACATGAAAGCCTATCTTGATATAGTCAAAACGGTTCTGGAAAGAGGAGAGCTCTCGGAGACCCGGACCGGAGAACGGGCCTATACCATGGCCGGAGCGATTTTTGAACATGAAATGTCTCTCGGATTTCCCCTGCTCACTACCAAAAAAATGCCTTTCCGGCTGATTGCCACCGAGCTGGAATTTTTTATCAACGGAATCACGGACAAGGAGTGGCTCCGAAGCCGGAACAATCATATCTGGGACGAATGGGCCAAGCCGCAGAAAGCGCCTTACGGGCACGACGAAGCATCCAAGAAAAAAATGATTGAGGAGCGGGATTTGGGTCCGATCTATGGCTTCCAGTGGCGGCACTTCAACGCGCTTTATGAAAGCTATGACACCGACTACACCGACAAAGGTGTTGACCAACTGAAAAAAGTGGTAGAAACCTTGAAGAAAAATCCGCGCGACCGCCGGATGATCGTCTCCGCCTGGAATCCTGAGCAATTCGACGAGATGGCCCTGCCTCCCTGCCACTATTCTTTCCAGATTACCACCATCGGCGATAAACTGAACCTGATGTGGAATCAGCGCTCGGTGGACACTATGCTCGGGCTTCCCTTTAATATCGCGAGCTATGCCCTGCTCCTGCATCTCCTAGCCAAAGAATCCGGATTCAAAGAAGGCAAGCTGGTGGGCTTTCTGGGCGATGTGCATATTTACGAAAACCATCTGGGCGGCGCGAAGGAACAGCTCGCCCGCGATCCGAACAAATATTCTTTGCCGAAAATAGAAACAGAAAATTGGAAATCAATCTTTGAGTGGCACGCCGAAAATACGAAGCTCATCGGCTACGAAAGTTACCCCCGCATTCCGTTTGAAATTGCAGTGTAAACATATGCTTTCCTTTATCGCGGCTATCGGGAAAAATAGGGAACTGGGAGTAAACAACGGCTTGCCCTGGAGCTTGCCGGACGACCTCCAGTATTTTCGAGATACCACCCGCGGGCACAGCGTGATAATGGGACGGAAGACCTATCAGGCCATCGGGCATCTCCTGCCGGGCCGGAAGAATATAATTATCACCAGAGACATATCAAACAAAATAGAGGGTGCCGTCATGGTATCTTCGGTGGAGAAAGCGCTCAAGGAAGTGGAAGGTGAAGCCGAACCGTTCTTAATAGGCGGAGGAGAAATATTCAAGCTGGCTCTTCCCTACGCCGGCCGGATGTATATCACTGAGGTAAATGCGAGCGTCCCGGCTGACGCATATTTCCCGGAATTTGATCCAGCTGAATGGAAAACTGTGAAAGAAACGTTCCACCCAAAAGATGAGCGGCACGCTTACGATTTCACCTTTAAAATATATGAGAGAAAATCTTAAGGATCCTCCGGAGTTTTTATACGGATGAGAATATCCTTGCCCTCGGGCGTCTTTTTCCTCTCATATTTGCGATTCTTGTTTATCTCTATCTTTCGCACTACTTCTTTCTCCAAGTCATAGCCCAAAATTTCGCACATTCCGAGCAGAAAAATCATCACGTCCGCCAGCTCTTCCGCCACTCCAGGTAAACCCCGATTGTGTTTGGAAAATGCTTCCGAAAGCTCCTCGTGCGCCCGGCAAAATTCCAAAGCAAGGTCAGTGGTGTTAAAACCGTGTTTAATCTTGTTCTCCATCACTTCTTCCTGCAGTTTTTTTAGATCTGCCATCGCTTTATTATTGGTTATCGTATTTTTCAATCTCTTTATTCATAATCTCCAGTTTTACTCCGGCCTCTTTTAGAATTTCCTTACTCCGCTTGCTCGCATGGTAATCTTTTTCGCTTACCACCC
>JAKALJ010000003.1:0-31480 GCA_021813175.1 bacterium
TCCATCCTCTTATTGTTATAGATGGGCAAAATTTCAAATACTTTGCCCCAATCCAAAACATCCAAATGATCAAAATGATAATCTTTGGATTTATAAATTCTGTCCAGGAAAGCCCGCTCCTTACTGGCAATAGAATATCCTTCAGTATGTTCAATGCCGGCCGTATTGCTTAAAACATAATCCTTCATCCGAATAAAAGAGATTTTTTGACCGCCGGCGTTGATTTCTCGCGTAATATATGATGCGACAAAAATGCTGTTGTAATACTGGAAGTTTATTCCAGCACGAGTTAAGACTGTTTCAAAGCTGATATACGAGGGTGTGTAAATTTTTGTGGCCAACTCAAAACGATCATAGTTTTTATCTTTAGCATAAATGCCACGATGCACTCTGATTAATTTTCCTCGCTTTACATAATTGCTCAATCTCACCCGGACATTAACTTCTCTTTGTTCGCCCCACAACAAAGCTATGTCTTTGGTAGAAAAGACAGTTTGGGGAGATCTTAACAAAATTTCAATATATTGGCCTTTTGTAGGCTTATTGTCCATATAGTTACTGCAAGTAATCTTAAAGCTTACTTGCAGTACGATTATATACTATAATGGAAATAAATACAAGGAGAAGGTGGATTAAACTAACTCTTAGTTAAACTTTGTGGACCGTACCGGATTCGAACCGGTGACCTCCACATTGCAAATGTGGCGCTCTACCAACTAAGCTAACGGCCCAATGAACACGCAGATTATTCTAACCCATTTTAGAAAAATACAATAGGATACCACTTATATCGAAAAATCAAGTTGTTTGCCTGAAACGCAAAAACCCTCTGAAAGATTCGGAGGGTTTTTGCGGCACATATGTATTCGATAAAAGAGAGCTTTACCTCACACCCACGGCCCTATTATAGCATACTATATCCATACACGCAAGCGAAAGGCTTGTTTTTTGCTTGTTCTGTATTATAATCCGTATTGTCCTTGTATCGGGTAGCCGCCCCGCCCTCTTGTTCCACTGAATCTGAAATATTTAATGATGGCAGTTTTAATGCTTTTATTGAAATTTCATTTTAGGTGGCACAAGAGGGCGGGGAGGAAAGTCCGAACACGCAGTCCGCCTCCGCCAGTTGGCGGACGGCGAGTTAAACGTAGCGGGTAACGCCCGCCCGGAGCAATCCGCGAGGTGCGAACAGAGACGCCGAAAGCCCAAAGGCTTAAGGCGCCCCGAACGCCGAAAGGCGCTTCGGGGCGAGTTCTGCAGTAATGTAGAAAGTGAAACGGCTAAATCCTTACGCGCGTGCAAGATCGTGCCCCGCCCTCTTGTTCCACTGAATCTGAAATATTTAATGATGGCGGTTTTAATGCTTTTATTGAAATTTCATTTTAGGTGGTACAAGAGGGCGGGGAGAATCGCTTGAGCCCGACGGCAACGGCGGGCCTAGATAAATGGCTATCCCGTGGCTTAGCCGCGGACAGAATTCGGCTTATAGATACAAGGGCGAGACAAATATGAAAAATCCTCCGCCAACCGGCGGGGGATTTTTCTTTTCTAAGGCAACAGTTCCGCCTTGTCCCCTATTTTCAGGCCGTTTTCCGCCGAAAAACCCGCATTTACTTCCAGCACATACTTTGCCGCCTCGGGGGGAGAAAAAGTTTCCGGATAAGAATCCGGGCTGGCGTTTTCCTTTATATACACCACTGATCCGGTCTGGGAAAGCCAGATAATATCTATGGGGAATTTCATATCTTTCATCCAAAATCCGTATTTGCCCGGAGCGCCGAAAACAAAGAGCATGCCTTCGCCTGGCGGGAGAATGCTCCGGCCGGAAAGACCCTGCATCTGCTCCGTCACACTTTCAGCCAGTTCTACCTTTAAGATCTTTCTTCCTATTTTCACGTATTTTATATCCGCCGGATTTAGTGTCCGATTCAAGTTTGATCCGATTTCCGAGGTTGGGGCGGAGGAAGGTCGAGTTTGAGGAGCATACGCGGTCATAGCGCCAACCCTTAGGATAAAATATAAGACTGCTAGAACTAGCAGGACTGCTATTATCCAAAATATCGATTTATTTTTTTTCATTTATGTTCCCCGTTCCAGCCGAAAAGCCGGCCGATATGTTCCGGAGTTTCTCTTTTACGGATTATGCTGACTGTGCCGTCCTTGGCGGAAATTTTCATGGGCAAAGAGAGCAGACAGTGATGCGAAGCCAGCCCGTCTTGGCACCAGCCGGTATCCAGCACCGCCACCAACTGGTCTTCACCGTCGCGCAGTTTAGGCAGCATAACATAATTGCCGCCGGCGGTATATTTGTCATCCGAGTCGCAGGTACTGCCAGCCAGCCAAATGGGAGCAAGGGACCCGTGCATATTGTTGGCCGGGATCACGTGCCATTTTTGATGCACCGCCCAAGTATCCTTGAGATCGTTCATAAAAGATCCGTCTATCACATACCAGGATTTAGCGTTCCCTTTTGATATATGTTTCTCCGATATTACTTTATAAATGGTAACTTGGGCGGGGGCGACTATATACTGACCCCATTCCACCGCCAAGTTCGGATATTTTATTCCCTTTCGGTCCGAGATATTTTTTATGCTTTTTATTATTTTACTGGAAACGGTTTTAGCGGTATAAAACTTTTTCTTTTCGTAAGGTACCCCAAAGCCGCCTCCGATGTCCAGAGTATCCAGGGAAGGATTTGTTTTTTGCAGAGTTTCATAAATATCCATGGCCCGCTTGATACCGTCTAAAATACTTTTCTGGGTCTTGATCTGGGAGCCGAGATGGTAGTGCAAAATTTTCAAATTTTTCATTTTGGGTAAATTCAGCACCTCTTTTTCCGAAAGTCCGAAGCGGTCAAATTTTTTGTCCCATTTGGTGTCCGCTTTGACATCGAGATCCACCCGCACTCCGACGTCCCCTTTATATCTAGACAAGCGCTCTATCTCTTCCGGCCCTTCAATAATCGGCACGATGTTCATACCCTTGCTTCTCAGTTCTTCAACCAGGCTGAGATATTGACTGGTCTTGGGCCCGTTGCACAACACTCGAATCTTGCTGTTGAATTTCTCTCCTTCCCACATCCGCTTCACAATCCACAGTTCATTGGCGGAAGTAACTTCCAAATTGGCCCCTTCGGAAAGGAGAGGCAAGACAAATTCCCGGTTCTGATTCACTTTCATTGGATAGTGATAAAAAAACTTGCCCTTATATCCGTAGATTTTCATATAGGCCTGAAAATATCCCAAGAGGTCTTTCAGCCGGTCTTCCAGAACGAACGGAAACACAACCTGCAAGGGGGTGCCGTATTTTCTGGCTAAATCATTGAGGTTGTAAATATGATTTCCTTCAATGGCGGAGAGCTCGCCGTCTTTACTCACATCCAAAAACTGGGTATTCCATTCTTCCACTCCGAGTTTCCAAAATTTCTTCCAATTCCTTCCGGACTTTTTTATCTTCTTCTTCAACTTATTTCGGCTGTTTATTTATCGGCAAAAAGTATAACAAGCCCTGGCTAAATGTAAAGGGCCGGCTGTTACTTTCTCCAGTTCAGGAGAAAAGCATCCCGGAAATCCGGGAACCCGCCATCTAAAATGGCCTGCCGGGCGCCCCCTACCAGCCGGACGATGAATCGCAGATTGTGAATAGTGGAGAGAGTAGCAGCCAGCATTTCTTTGCCCCGAAAAAGGTGGCATAGATAAGCGGCGGAATAGTTCCGGCAAGTGAAGCAATCACAGTCTTTTTCTATCGGATTGAAATCGGCTCGGTAAGCGGCGTTGGTGATATTTATTTTTCCTTTGCTTGTATATAAGGTGCCGTTCCGGGCGTTTCTGGTCGGAGCTACGCAGTCAAAAAGGTCCACGCCGTTCTCAATACCCATGAGCAGATCTTCCGGTTCTCCGATGCCCAGGAGGTGTCTCGGCCTTTCTTCCGGCAAAATTTCGTTCACCCATTTTACGGCCATGGACATATCTTCTTTGGCAAATGAACCGCCGATGCCAAAGCCGTCAAAATCTAAAGAGCCGATGAAGCGCGCCGATTCTTTCCGTAGCTCCTCACTTCTGCCGCCTTGCACGATACCGAAGAGAGCCGGAGCGGAGGAAGAGAAACTTCTGGAGCGGGGTGTCTCGCGGCGCGACGGCGCGACAATGCCAGATAATGCCTGGGAAACAGAACATTCTCTCGCGGGGTCTCTGTCTCCGCCTGCTGGCGGAGCGCTGCCTCTCGGCCCCTCGGCCTGCGAGACACCCCACTCAAGAAGTTCTGTTTCCCAGGCCAATTTCTTATGTATCGCCAAACTACGCTTGGCCCAAGCGTGGGTTCGGTCCAGAGCTTCTTTTTGGTATCTTTGCTCTTCCGCCGGAGAAGTGCATTCGTCAAAAGCAAAGATAATGTCCGCGCCGAGAGAGTGCTGGATCTCTATGGATTTTTCCGGAGTAATGTAATGAATACTGCCGTCCAAATGCGACTTGAAGGAAACTCCGTCTTGTCCGATTTTGGCCAAGCGCGGAGCGTCCGAATCGTCAAAGCGTTCCGGAATCAAAAGCGATGGATCGGTAATCTTGGTAATCTTGCTCAATTCTTTTCCGTATGCGGCGCCCAGAGAGAACACCTGAAAACCGCCGGAGTCGGTGATAATAGGCCCGTCCCAATGCATAAACTTGTGCAGGCCGCCGGCATGGCGAATGAGCTCGTGGCCGGGTTGCAAGTACAAGTGGTAGGTATTAGCGAGCACCGCTTCCGCCCCAAGCTCCCGAACTTCTTCGGGGGTGAGTGATTTTACCGTGGCCTTGGTGCCGACAGGTATGAAGGCGGGAGTATGAATAGTTCCATGCGCAGTTTCCAGCATCCCGGCCCGGCCGAGGTTGCCTTTTAGTTTCTTCTCTATGTTAAATTTCATCCTTTAATTTCCACTTCCAGGAATTTGAGTTCCCGTACGTTTACTGCCGCGGTAAGCAGGAATTTTTGAATGGCGTCCCGCGGATCCGATATTACGGCCGCGACTTTGCCGAGAGTGTAAGGGGTAAGGCCCGGCAGCACGGCTTCCGCCCCTATCTCAATAGGAACTCCGCGAGGCACATCCATCTCAAAATCGCCTCCTCCTCTACCGATGAGCTCAACCTGCAAATTTTTTCCCGCTGGGACTGGCGAGCCGCTTCCGAACCCAGAGGAAAGAGCGGTACCAGAAGATTGCACTCCGGTGGAAACGGCGGAAGCAGAGCTGTCTTTGCTCTGTGTGGATGACGCTCCGTCCGCCGTCGCCTTCGCCAGCTGGCGAACGGCGGAGGCGATCGGGGCGGCACCGGTCCGTACAAACGCAAGCGTTTTCTCGCCGGGACTAGTGAACAAAACTACTTTAGAAGAAGAGCCGTTTGCTTCCGCTATTTTGCCCACCGGTATGCTCCCATACGCGAAAACCATGTCTCCCGTTTTCGCGCCTTGCGCGGTTCCTATATCAATCAGCAAAGTATTGTAAAGCGAGCGGTCGCCTCCGGCTAAGATAGAAGCAAGCACTAAATTTCTTTTCCTGTTCTGCCCCGTCCGGCCAAGAATTTCCTTCAGTTGATTATTTTCCGCTAAAAGTGAATTATAATTTTCCATACTGGCTCTAGCGGCGTTTAGTTCCTCCCGAAGCCTGTCGTTTTCCGCCGACAAAGAACTCTTGGTACTTAAAAAAACTCCCCATCTGGACATTTCTCCGGAAATACTGGCGCCCAGAGAAAGGGCCGGGCGGAAAACAGCGCTGGCTGAGCGGGAAAGTCCGTCCCATATAGCGGAGCGCCATTCAAAAAGTAAGAGCAGAACCAGGACTACCGAGAGCGTGATTACAATCTTTTTCCGCTTTTCTTTTTTATCTAGGAGGTAGCTCATCTTGGGCGCCAATCAAAATTTCCTCGTATTGCCGCAGGTCATCCAGAATCACTCCGGTGCCGCGGGCCACGGCGGTGAGAGGATCGTCCACCGCGTATACCGGAATTTTCAGAATTCTTTCCAAAAGTTCCGGCAAACCGGAAAGCAAAGCCCCGCCGCCGGTGAGAGTAATCCCGCTTTTCATTATATCTGAAAGCACTTCCGGCGGAGTAGTTTCCAAAACATCCTTTACTCCTTCAATCAGTTCTTTGATGGAAGGCATAATGGCCTCGCGGATATCGGAATCCGTTACGGCCACTTCCCTAGGCAAACCGGTGAGTAAATCTCTGCCCCTGATTTCTGTTTCCATATAATTTCCGGAAATGAGGGAGCCGATGCCTATCTTCACCTGTTCGGCCGTGGTTTCGCCTATCAGAATTTTGAATTCGTCCCGCATATAGCCGGCGATATCGTCATTCAGCCGGTCTCCGGCAATTTTTAAGTTTTTTGATTTTACCACTCCACCCAAGGAAATGACGGCAATGTCCGTGGTTCCTCCGCCGACGTCTATAATCATGGAACCCACCGGATCTTTGATAGGCAAACGGATGCCGATGGCCGCGGCCATGGGTTCTTCCACCAGATATACTTCCCGGGCGCCGGCCGAACGGGCGGCATCGTAAACCGCTCGAGTCTCCACATTGGTGATTCCAGTGGGTACACCCACCACCACCCGCGGACGGCCAAGCTTTTTGTACATTTTGTCCGCTTTGTTTATGAGATAGGAAAGCATTTCTTCCGTCACTTCAAAATCAGAAATTACTCCATCCACTAAGGGGCGCACCGCCCGGATATGCCCGGGAGTGCGGCCGAGCATTTCCTTGGCCTTCTCTCCCACCGCCAATATCTGATTGGTCTTCATGTTCACCGCCACCACTGAGGGTTCAGTAACCACGATGCCGTGCCCCTTCAAATACACTAAGGTATTGGAAGTGCCCAAGTCTATGCCGATGTCGTTTGATATTAATTGGTGAAATTTTTCCAGCATAAAACCAAAACTTAAATTATTTTTCTTCGGCGGATTTTTCAGTTTCGGAAAGCGTTTTTACTAATTCCTCCACGGAAAGAATTTTGCCTTTTTTCTCTTTCCTTTGCTTTATTTCTATTCCTCCTTCTTGCGCGCTGCGCTCCGATATCACCGCCCGATATGGCATACCCAGCAAGTCCGCGTCGGCGAATTTTTCTCCCGGAGAAATTCCCGGCCGGTCGTCAAACAAAACCTCTATTCCCGCCTGGCACAGTTTTTGATAAACTTTTTCCGATTCTCCGAGCACTTTTTCCGATTCTCCCAGAGAAAGCAGGTGCGCGGCGAAAGGGGCGATGGATTCCGGCCAGACAATTCCCGCGTCATCGGAGAGAACTTCCACCACCGTGCCTAAGAGCCGTCCCAGGCCGATGCCGTAGCTTCCCATTATCACCGGCTTTTCTTTGCCCGACTGGTCCTTGTAGTTGAGGTCAAAGGGAGCGGAAAACTTCGTTCCAAGAGAAAAAATATTGCCCACCTCCACCGCTCTTTTCTCCACCAGTTTGTTTTTATCCAGCCCAAGCTCGGCTAAAACCTCGTCATTGTAAACTTCTTTGTTCACCGCCAGGCCCGACCCTTCGTCTAAATAAATGGTGTCCTCGCCGGCCGGAGTGAGAGTTTGAAACTCGTGGGAAAATTTTGAAAAACTGCCCCCGGAAGCGAAAGTAATATAGGTAAGATGTCCGATGCCCGTTCTTTGGAAAATATTCCGATAAGAGGTTTTAATCTTTTCGTAAAATTCATTGTGCTCTTTTTCGTCCCGGGAAAAAGAGTAAAGGGCCTTCCAATAGAATTCCCTGCCCCGCATGATTCCGGATTTGCTCCTGGTTTCGTTTCTAAATATATCCTTGAAGTCATACGCATACACCGGTAAATCTTTGTAAGAATTTATGTATTGTTTTAGAATGGATGAATACGCTTCTTCGTTGGTAAAGGACAGGCCGGCCTCTCCGCCGTTTTTCAATTTGGTTTTGAACCAAGTGTCCACAGCCTGGTCGCTCCAACGGCCGGATTTTTCCCAAATCTCTTTGTTTTGTAAAACAGCGGTTTTCATTTCCGTACCGCCGATTTTGTCCATTTCCTCTCTGATTATATTTTCTATTTTCTTCAATACCCGCAGGCCGAGGGGCAGGAAACTGTAAACTCCCGCCATTTCTTTATGGATGTATCCTCCCCGGATTAGGAGTTCCGCATTTCTGGAAACCTCGTCTGCCGGGGCATCCTTGCGGGTCTTAGTAAAAAGCTCTGTCTGGCGCATGGCCCTCTTCATATTGCCATCTTAACCGAAAAAGCCTCTTTTGGCAAAGTCGGAAAAGCAGGGGCTGTCCAGAGGTAAGCATAATCCTCTGCTCATCGCGCGTTCCGGCCTGCTGGCCGGCCGTCCGCCAGCCGGCGGAACCTCCCTAAATATCTGCGCTCCTGCGCAATGATTCGCGGAGAATTATATTTACCCCTGGCTATTATGAGTTATGCCTTAAATTACGCTTGCGGAATAAAAGCATTTCTGTTATATTGGGGCAATGCAAGAAGAAAAAACGGCAGAAAATATGGATAAACGCATAGAAGAGATGTTCCAAGCGGGCGCCCAGTACGGATATGGAAAGTCCCGCCGGCATCCTTCGGTCCTTCCCTTCATTTACGCCACTCGCCCAAGCGGAGACGTGATAAATTTGGAAAAAACCGCTGAAATGCTCAAACGAGCCGGGGAGTTTGCGGAAAAACTGGGCAAGGAGAACAAGACCTTGCTTTTCGTGGGCACTAAACCGGAAGCAAAGGAAACCATAAAAAGCGCGGCAGAATCTCTTTCTCTGCCCTATGTGTCGGAACGCTGGATTGGTGGAACTCTCACCAATTTTCCGGAGATAAGGAAAAGAATAACCGAGCTGGAAAATTACAAGAAAGAAAAAGCAGAAGGCTCTTTGGAAAAATACACCAAAAAAGAGCGGGCTCTTTTGGCTAAAAAGATGCAGCGTTTGTCTCTGTATTTTGAGGGCCTGTTGGGCGTAAAAAAACTGCCGACGGCCCTTTTTGTGGTAGACGCGAAAACCGAACATACAGCGGTGAAAGAAGCGAAAATGGCGGGAATAGGGGTAATAGCTTTGACAAATTCAGACACGGATATTTCGGAACTTGATTATCCGGTGCTCGGGAACGACGCCACCATTCCTTCCATCAGATATTTTACGGGAGTAATCGCCGAAGAGTATAAAAAAGGCAGAGCTTCCGCTCCGGTGGAAACAACAGCTAAAGAAGTCAAAGAGCAGTAAGATGGTCACAACCGAACAAGTAAAAGAATTAAGGGAGAAAACCGGCATTTCGGTGATGCAGTGCAAGCGAGCATTGGAAGAAGCCGGCGGGGATATGCAAAAAGCGGTGGCCATCTTGAAAAAAAACAGCGCCGGTATTGCCGAGAAGAAAGCCGGACGCTCGGCTAAAGACGGAGCGGTGGCCGTGAAGCATGGAGAAAAGAAGGCAACCCTGGTTACTTTGCGCTGTGAGACTGATTTCGTGGCCCAAAACAGCGATTTCCTTTCCCTCTTGACAAGGCTTGCCGAAATTGCCCTGAAGAAAGGAGTGGAAAAAATGAAGGAAGAGGCGAAGGAAGCCATAGATCCCATCATCCAGAAAACCGGAGAAAACATAGAACTCGGAGAGTGCTATGAAGTGGCGGGAGATACCATCGGCAGTTATGTGCATGGAAACAATAAAATCGGAGTGATCGTGTCGCTTCTCGGGGGAAATATGGAATTGGCCCGGGACATCGCCATGCATACGGCCGCCATGAAGCCGGAATATCTTTCGGAAAAAGATATAAGCGAGGAGTCCCGCAATATGGTGAGAGAAATTTTTGAAAAAGAAACAGTTGAATCAGGGAAGCCCGAGGAAATAAAAAGGAAAATATTGGAAGGAAAGATAGCCGCGTATTTCAAAGAAAAGACTTTGCTGGAACAGGCGTTCATAAAAGATTCATCGATTACAGTCGGGGCCTTACTGGATAAAAACAGGGCGGAAATCAAGGAAGTAAAACGTTCCGCCATCTGAAAAAGCCATGCAAACCGCAATCATACTGCTAATAATATCTTTCCTCGGGATGACCGCTATGTTCGGAAGAAAGTTGGTCTTGATCAAGAAAGGGCGGGTATCGGTAAGCGCGGAGGAAAAGGTAAATCCTTTCCAGCCGGAAATCCGGCGGTTAAAATACGCTCTGCGCAAAAATGCCAAACGCCAAGCCTATGCTTTTCTCTTCGCCGCTCTGCGCTTTTACATCCGCTCGGCCAATTACCTGAAGAAAAAGAGCCTGGAGCTGGCCCGTAAAATTGAGAAAAAACTTCTGAAAAATCAAACGGGGGTCACGGGAGAAAACGGAGAAAAAAGAGAAGCCAGTCGTTATTTGAAAATGATCTCGGAATATCAGCGGAAAATTCGCCTGATAAAAGAGAAAATCCGGGAAGAGGAAGAGCAGGATAAATATTAGTGTTCCTTTTTCCTTCCTAAAGGCCGGTGTAGCTCAGTTGGTAGAGCGCCACTTTTGTAAAGTGGATGTCCGGGGTCCGATCCCTCGCACCGGCTCCAGTTTTTAGGAAACCCTTTAAGGAAGCCTTTCTTCCCCTGGGAAGAAAGGCTTCCTGTTGAGACCGTCATTAATTACACCACATTTTCAAAAAAAGGAAGAAGGGCTTCTTAAGGTTTTTTTATGCCGGTACTGCTGGCGGAGGCGCTTTTGCCGGCGCTTTTCGCGCCACTCTTTTCTTCCAAACCGAAGAATTTCTTTATCTTATTCTCCAATTCTGTTTCCGTCCGAAAGCCGGTAAGCGCTTCGTCCTGCAAAACTACCGCCGGGAGCGCCGTGTCCTTGATCTTATAAATATCCAGCATAGATTTCACCGCTGAAAGATCGGTGCTGTAATCAAAGGAATACACCCGCAGGGAAGGATATTTGCTCCGCAGGTCCGAAAGCACCAGCCCTTCGCGCTGGCATTGGCTGCAATTTTCCTTGGTGGTGTAAAAATACAGGATGAAGGCGTATTTGGTTCCACAACGCTTGGAGATGTTTTTCATCAAAAGATAGTCTTTAATCTCCAGGAGCGAATAATATTTGCGTAGATACAGCACTTCGGGAGTATTGCCCATATTTTGTTCTTCCCATTCCAATTTGGTTCCTATCTCGCTAAGCTGGCCCGATAGAATCGAGTCATTCATGTTCTTGCAAGAAAGATCGGATAAGAGAGAAAACTGAGTTTCCGAAGAAAGAATATCCAGGGCAATGTTGTCTTGTATGGACTTGAGCTCGCTGATCTTCTGGCCCCCGAAGTAGTTGGACAGCCAGGCGGCCACGCCGAAAAGACCGGCGGTCAGCAGAAAGACAATCAGATATTTTGTCCAATCAATGGGGTTTTTATTCATACTCTATCGCCAGGCAGGCCGGCGGGAGAAAGCCGTGGAGAGAAGCGCTTGCAAGAGCCAAATGGGAGCCACAAAACTGAAAATCAGGAAAAAATACAGCACATCCATGGAAAAGAACTTGCCCTTCCCTTCCGCCATTTTGTATCCTAAAAACACCGTGATCAGGACCAGAATGACCATGAAAATTCCTATAAAAAGAGTGGCTTGAGTGCTTATAAAAAATGGGTCAAAAATGTTCCTCTTAGGTATCAGTTTGAGGCCCACCGTTTGATATTCCATCACCTTGGTGGAAACCAGGTTGATGGCGCTTGCGATAAACTTTCCAAAAATGAAAGTTGAGGCGAGCAAGGCCAGAATGCCGGAGGGAACGGTAAAGAGAGCGAAATTGCCGTACTTTTTTCGGAATAAAACATTGCGGTAATCAATGGTGTTATTGATAAATCCGTATATCCAGCGCAGTCGTTGTTTGTAAAGTTTTCGAATGGATAGCGGAGTGGAAGTATATACCACCGCCTCATGGCATTGCTCAATAAGGTAATGATTTTTCTGCATCCGGTAAGCGATTTCCATATCTTCGGTATTATGCGCGTATCTGTAAGGACCAAGGTTTTCAAAGACTTTTTTACGAAAAATGGTCAGAGGCCCGGGAGTTACGTGGATGGCTCCCAAAAATGCCTGCATCTTCTTCACGAAGACATTAGCCATATAATATTCCACTTTTTGAGCCCGTTCCACGGCATTTTGGGCCCGCTTCACCACAATGGATGGAGTGACGGCCATGAGATTCGGATTCTTTTCAAAATAGCTCATCAAGCGCAAAAGAGATTCAGGGTCCGCTTCAGAGTCGGCATCCAGACATCCCAGAAATTCAGTATCGGTATGTTCCAGTCCAAGATTTAACGCGGTATGCTTTCCGCCGTTCCCCTTGCGAAACACTTTCACGTTCGGATATTTGGCAAACCGAAGGATGGCCTGCCAGGTTCCGTCCGTGGAGCCGTCGTCTATCAAAATCAGCCTGAGCCGGTTCTTGGGATATTTCAAATTCAAAATGGAGCGGACGGTTCGGCTGAGAGTCCTCTCTTCGTTCCAACAGGGCACGATAATGGTGACGGCCGGATATCTTTCCAGTTCCGTCACGCTATTTTTCTTATCCAGAATTTTTCTATTTTCCAGAAAGGTAATGAGCAAAAACAACTGGGCGTAAGCCGCAAAAAAAGCGAAGATGTAAAAAATTATGTCTGAAACTGAAAGCATACGGAGAATATGTCCATATTAGCACTTTTGGATGAAAAAACAAAGGGCTGGCCCGGGCGGAATTTTCCGCCCGGGCCAGCCTGAATTAAGGACAAAAGCGTTTGGAATTCTCTACATTCCTTGTCCGGACACATTTTCTTTCGGGCTTGTTTCTGTCTTGTGATGTTTGCACCCGCCCCCGAAAACTTTTATAACCGCCGCGATGCCCACCAAGAGATACACGATCGCCTCCAGCATGGGCGCTCCGCCTAATATCAAGTGCACCACGTTCCAGCTGACAATATTACCTCCAAAAACCATCCCGAGGCCGACCAAGCCCCAGTTCACTCCTCCGATATACAACAATATCCGAAGAAGCATGTGCCATCCGGAACCCTTATGTTCATTATTCATAACTTTTTCTTCCCGGTGTTTCCGGGAAAGTTATTGCCGGCTCCCGCCGGGATTTATAAATATTTTTGCCTCCGTCTGACCTCGGAGACAATTGTTTCAACATCTTGAATTATAGCATAATGGAAAACAATGCTATAATAGAAGTGTTAACAATAAACGAAGCAATAACATGCAGGAAACGGAAAAAGGGCCAAAAAATAACGTTATTCTGATAGCTCAAGCCATTTTGGTGGTGGGGGTTATTATTGCCGGAGCAATCCTCCTCACCGGAAGCAAGCCGCCTTCCGGGAACTCTGAAACAGGAGCTAATGGTTTGAAAAAAGTCGCCGCGGAATCTTCTCTGCCCTCCATAGATCCGGTCTCTGCCGCAGACCAAACTTTGGGAGAAAAAAAAGCTCCGATAACTCTCCTTATGTATGAAGATTTCCAGTGTCCTTTTTGTGAAAGATTTTTCAATGACGCGGAAAAAACTATCCGAAGCAAATATATTCCTTCGGGAAAAGTGCTGTTCGTTTATCGGGATTACCCTATAATCGGGCCGGAATCCATCCGAGCGGCGGAAGCGGCCCGTTGCGCCGGAGAACAGGAAAAATTTTGGCAGTATCATGATTATCTTTACGAGCGTCAAGGAAAAATAGAAAACGGCGGAACCTTCAGCGACCCGAACCTGAAAGCTTTTGCCAAAGATTTGGGTCTTGATACCAATTCCTTCAATCAGTGCCTTGATTCAAATAAATACGAAAAGGCAGTCACCGATTCTTTCGAGAGCGGCAATCGGGCTATGCCCAAACCCTCGGATAGATTCACTCCGAAAGGGTTTATTATGAAGGACGGCAAAGTGGTGGATATCATTCAAGGGGCTCAGCCCTCCGCTGTCGTGTCCTCCCAGATTGACGCGGCCTTGAAGTAATAACTTCAAACTTCTTCAACGCTTAATCGTAATGATTTTTGAGACGGGATATTTTTTCGTTCTGTCGTAGTTTTTCATGCACCTTGGCTTCTATCTGCCGGATGCGTTCGCGGGTAACCCCGAATTCTTCTCCCACTTTTTCCAGAGTATGCTGAATGCCGTCTTTCAGGCCGTAGCGCATTTCCAGAATCTTCCGTTCTTTCTCGTTCAGCTCGGAAAGCACCTCCCGCACCTGGTCGGCCAGGATGCGGCGGGCGGATTCCTGGTCCGGACGCAGAATTTTGTCGTCCGGAATAAAATTCTCCAAGGTGGACTTTTCATCGTCATCCCCCACCGGCTGTTCCAAAGAAATGGTTTCTTGGGAAATGTTTTCAATCACGTGAATTTTTTCCACCGGCACACCCATTTCGGTGGCAATCTCTTCGGCCAGCGGTTCTCGGCCAAGGTCTTGAGAAAGCCGCCGGTGGGTCTGTTTGTATTTTGAAATGGTCTCCACCATATGCACCGGGATACGTATGGTGCGGGATTGGTCGGCCAGAGCCCGGGTGATGGATTGGCGGATCCACCAAGTGGCATAAGTGGAAAATTTATATCCCTTGGTCCAGTCAAATTTTTCCACCGCCTTGAATAGGCCCAAATTGCCTTCTTGGATAAGGTCCAGGAGAGACAAACTGGCGCTGCGTCCCACGTATTTTTTGGCAATGGACACCACCAAACGCAGGTTCGCCCGAGCCAGAAGATTTTTGGCTTCCTCGTCCCCCCTCTGTATGCGCTTGGCCAGTTCCCTCTCATCCGCCGCGTAAATCAAGGAATACTGCCCTATTTCTTTCAGATACATTTGTATGGAATCATGCAGAGTGGACTTCAAGCCCGTCTCTTTATCGAGGTCGGCATCCAGGTCCAGAAGATTTCCGCCTTCCAGCACATCAATCCCCGAAGCCGAAAGCTTTTCGTAAAACTCGTCCAAAAAAAGGATATTGTTTTCAATATCGGGAAAAGCTTTCAAAATCTCGTCATAGGTGATAAAACCGCGTTTTTTTCCTTTTTCCACCAGCTTTTCGGCCATCCCATGAAGCTCGGCTTCCCTTTTGCCCGGGCGGGGCCGCTTCGGAGGACGGGGAATCATTCTTTTTTTCTTATTTCGGGAGACTGCTTTCTTTTTCCTCATTCTCTCTATTTTTGCTTTTTGCTTGCGGGTTTTTTTCATTTTACTCTTTTTGTCCATTTTTTTCATATCGCCGACCATTTTTAATCTTCTGGATATTTTTGCTTATTTCGTTTATTTCTTTCAAAAATTTTTCCGACTTTTCTTTTTCTCCGGAACTTTCCGCTTTTTGGAGTTTCAGCAGAAGATCCGCGAGTTCCGCTTTCAGCCGTTCTTCTTCTAAATTTGCCAGAAGCTCGTTGGAATCTCTTTGAACATCCGACTCCGGAACATAAAACGCTTCCGCTTCAAAAATCAAGTCCGACTCTTGGTCTCTCACCAAGGCGAGGATTTCCCTTTCAGGAAGGCGAAGGATGCTTGAAATCTTAAGCATGATCTCTTCCGTGTCAAGGGCCGGATTTTTTTGCTCTTTCTGCCACAAAACCAAGCCGAGCAGGCGGCGCAAAATATAATCCTTGCGCAAAAGACGAAGAGCGGTGGCCTTTTGTTCTTCCTCTTTCTTCTTTGGAAAATTTTCTTCGTTTTCTCTTTCTTTCCGGACCAGGCTTTCCCGAATGTCTTCTTCCCGCATACCTGTTTTTCCAGAGATTAAAGAGATGAAGTGCGATTTCTTTATAGGATTGCCGATGTAAGCCAGATATGGAATTATTTTTTCTCCAATCAGGAGTTTTATTTTAAGCGGATCTTTTTGGGGCTCGGCAAGCAAGCGGTCCAGAAGAAATTCTATGATATGCTTGGCGTTCCTGATTGTTTCTCGCCAGGCATCCGGTCCTTTTTTCAGAATAAGGTCCGCGGGGTCGTATCCTTCCATTGTGACTGCGCCTTTTACGTTCATATCCAAGGAAAGGGCGGTGGCCGCCGCCCGTAGGGCGGCGGCCAGCCCCGCTTTATCCGGATCAAACACGAAAACTACGTTCGGAGACAAGCGCTTGATCACGCCAAGATTATTTACTATGCCCTCCTCCGTGCGCTCGGCGCCGGCAAGAGCAGTGCCCAGAGTGGCGAGAGTGTTGCGAAATCCCGCCTGATGGGACATCAGAAGATCAAACTGGCCTTCCACTACGATAGAAAAATCGTTTTTGCGAATAGAATCTTTGGCCTTGTCCAGACCGTATAAAATGGAAGACTTTTTGAAAATGGGAGTTTCGGGACTGTTTAGGTACTTGGCGGACGCAAGGGTGCCGTCCCGGAGTCCGTTTCCTTCTTTCGCTTCCTCCGGAAAAACTCTGCCGGAAAAAGCCACTATCCTTCCGCTTGAATCAGAGACGGGAAACATAATCCTGCTCCGGAAACGGTCATAATATCCTTTCTCCCCTTTCTTTATCAGACCGGCTTTTTCTAAATCAGAGTCGGAATACGATTTCCGGAACCGGTTATACAGTCCGCTCCAGCTCTCGGGAGCATATCCTATTTTAAAACTCTCCACGGTCTTGTCCAAAAGACCGCGAGATTTAAGATACTCCCGAGCTTTTTTATTTCCTTCCAATAATCCGGAATAATACTCCGTCGCTTTTAGCATTATTTCGTATAGCCGTTCTTTTTCCGAAAACGCTTCATGAGATTCGCCGCGCCATTTGGGCAACTCTATTCCCGCCCGGCCGGCCAAGAGGTTTAGGGCTCCCTTAAAATCCAAGCCTTCAAACTCTTCCACAAAAGTAAAAATATCCCCTTTGGCTCCGCAACCGAAACAATAGTAACTGCCCCTGGAGGGTGAAACAAAAAAAGAGGGGGTTTTTTCACTATGAAACGGGCATTTTGCCTTTAGGTTCACTCCGGCCTTTTCCAATTTAAGGTAAGACGAAACCACTTCTTCTATGCCCAGCCGTTCTTTTATCGCTTGTACGGGCGAATCCGCCCCGCTTGAAATTGCCATTTGAGTTTAATATAAACCTGCAAGCATGAAGGTTTACTATACGCCAAAA
Organism: bacterium; assembly: GCA_021813175.1. Classification (GTDB taxonomy): domain Bacteria; phylum Patescibacteriota; class Minisyncoccia; order Phycocordibacterales; family UBA9973; genus UBA9973. The sequence continues at coordinate 16,983 of JAKALJ010000003.1, forward strand.
TGAAAGAACTATTTCTTCCGATTGATTTCTTTATTCTTCCCCACAAAACCAGTTCCGGCCGGAATCAGGCGTCCGATGATCACGTTTTCTTTCAGGCCCCGCAGATTATCCGTCCCTCCCTTGATGGCATTTTCAATCAGCACTCGGTTGGTATTCTGGAAGGAGGCGGCAGAGAGCCAGCTCTTGGTGCGCAAGGACACTTCGGTGATGCCGAGCACGATAGTTTCCGCCAGGGCTTTTTTTCCGCCTTCTTTCTCTACTCTCTGGTTTTCTTCAAGCAGAGCCACGTTTTCCACAATATCCCCCGCGGAGAAGTTCGTTTCTCCCGCGCTCTTTATCTTTCGGCGGGAAAACATCTGCCGGATAATTATTTCCGTATGCTTTCGGGAAATAGAAGCGCTCTGTAATTCATACACTTTGTTGATTTCTTGAATAATATATTCTTCCACTTTTTCTTTTCCTCCATATTTGAACATTTGGAGCACGTCCGCGGATCCATCGGTAAGCAGGCTTCCTTTCTTTACTTTTTGCCCTTTTTCTACGATGGAAATGCGGGGGGGAGGCACCAAATATACTATTTCTTTCCCGCCGTTTTTGTTTTTTTCCTCCGGATCGGAAAGCACTTTGATAATTTTCTCTTTTTCTCCATTTTCCGAAATCTCCAAAACTTCTCCGTCGGTCTGGGATATCACCGCCGGATTCTTCGGGCTGCGGCGTTCAAATATTTCTTCCACCCGCGGCAATCCCGTGGTAATATCCGTGCCGGCCACTCCGCCGGCGTGGAAGGTGCGCAAGGTAAGCTGGGTTCCCGGCTCGCCGATGGCTTGAGCGGCTATAATGCCCACCGCTTCTCCTTCTTTCACCAAGTGATTTCTCCCCAAATCCAATCCATAACAGAGTTGGCATAATCCATGGGCGGTCTTGCAGGTAAGCGGAGAACGCACCATGACATCGGTGAATCCATCTTTTTCAATCTTAGCCGCTTCTTCCTTGGTAATCAGAAATCCTCTCTTGTATACCACTTTTCCATTTTTATCCTTCAGGTCCTCCGCCAGTACCCGACCGTGGATATTCTTAGAAAGAGGAATCTCTACGCCGGAAATATTTTCTTTGGTTACTCTTTTCCCGTCTTTTGTTCCGCAATCCGCTTCGGTAATTACCACGTCTTGAGCCACATCCACCAAACGGCGGGTAAGATATCCGGCCTTGGCGGTGTTAAGAGCGGTATCCGAGGCTCCTTTCCGAGCTCCATGAGTAGTGACGAAATATTCTATCGGAGAAAGGCCCTCCTGGTAGCACGGAAGAATCGGAAACTCTAAAGTTTTCCCTTGGTTATTTTGAATCAAACCCTTCATGCCTACCATTTGGATCAAGGAAGTCATAGTGCCTCTGGCTCCGGAAGTGAACAAGTCAAAGGTAGAGCCGTTCTTGTCCAAAGTGCCGGGCAAAATCTTTTCCAGTTCTTTTTTTGCCTGAGTCCAAATTTCCACTATTTTTTGGTATTTTTCCTCCTCGGACAGAAGTCCGTCGCTCCATTCGGAAATTACTTTCTCCGCTTTCTTTTTGCTTTCTTCCACAATTCGGGCTTTCTCTTTCGGAACTTTCACGTTGTCTATGCCCCAAGTAGTGCCGGAATAAGTGGCATATTTGAAGCCAAACTCCTTGATTTTATCCAGGAGCGGAGGAGTGTTGTCCACCCCATAATGGGCGATGAGCTCGTCCACCAGCGCGGAAAGCCGTTTTTGAGTCATCTCCTCGTTCACGTAAGCAAAATCATTCGGCAGAATACTGTTGAAAAGCAGGCGGCCCACGGAAGTCTCAAAGATACCCCCGTTAAAACGCTTGTATTTCTCCGTATTTGTGGCCATCACTTTGATTTTTGCCCGCAGAGAAACTATTCCGTAGTCATAAGCGGTGATGGCGATATTCGGACTGGAAAAATATTTTCCCTCTCCTTTTTCTCCGTCCACCGATTTTGTCATCCAATATGACCCGAGCACGATGTCTCTTGACGGATGCACGATGGGTTCGCCATTCTGCGGTTTCAGCAAGTTTTTGTTTGCCGCCATAAGCTCCTTGGCTTCGGACTGGGCTTCTTCCAAAAGAGGCACATAAACAGCCATCTGGTCTCCGTCAAAATCGGCATTAAAAGCGGCGCACACTAGGGGGTGCACTTGCACCGCGTTTCCTTCAATCAGCACCGGATTAAAGGCTTGGATGCCCAGGCGGTGCAGAGTGGGAGCGCGGTTAAGAAGCACATATTTCCCTTTTATCACTTCTTCAAGCATTGCCCAAACTTCCGGGGTGCGCTCTTCAATCAGCTTGTTCGCCCCCCGGATATTGAAAGCGAGCTCCGCTTCCAAAATTTTAGAAATGACGAAAGGCCGGAAAAGTTCCAAAGCCATGTGCTTGGGCAAGCCGCATTGGTTTAAATTGAGGGAAGGTCCCACTACGATCACGCTCCGACCAGAATAATCCACACGCTTGCCCAAAAGGTTTTGGCGAAAGAGGCCCTGCTTGGATTTCAAGTTATCGGAAAGAGATTTAAGTGGGCGTTTTTGAGACTGGCTCATAGCCGCGTTGTCAGATTGTTTGGCTATGGAATTGTCAATGAGAGCGTCCACCGCTTCTTGAATGATGCGCTTTTCGTTCCTTAAAATTACGTCCGGAGCGTTTATCTCCTTCAGCTTCTTCAGCCGATTGTTCCGGTTAATCACCCTTCGGTACAGGTCATTTAAGTCGCTGGTGGCGTGCCGCCCGCCGTCTAGAGCCACCATCGGGCGAAGCACCGGCGGAATTACCGGAATAACCGTGAGAAACATCCATTCGGGGCGGATTCCCGCATAGCTCATGGCCCGGATCAGAGACAGGCGCTTTTCCAGTTTTTCTTTTTCGGCGGCGCTGCATTTTTCCAGCATTCTTTCGGTATGCTCCTTCAATTTTTTCAAATCCAAATTCTTAAAAATAGAATAGATAGCCTCCGCCCCGATGCTGGCTTCAAAGCAGGTGCCGTATTTGAGAGAATAATGATGGAAAGAAATCTCGTTCAACACTTTCCCCTCGTAAATTTCCGCCACCTCTTTTTTGGCCGCGGAAAACAATTCTTTTAGCTTTTCCCGGGTTTTCTCTTCCGCCGCTGTCTTCAGCTTGGCCTTGTATTCCTTTTCCAGGTTTCGGAAGATAGACTCTTTTTCTTCTTCGTGCACCTTGGTAATGATGTATCCGGCAAAATATATCACTTTTTCCAAATCCGCCACGGAAATGTTCAAAAGGATACTCATACGGGAGGGCACTCCGCGCAAAAACCAAATATGAGCCACCGGGGTAGCCAATTCTATATGTCCCATGCGTTCTCTGCGCACGATGGAACGAGTTACTTCCACTCCGCATTTTTCGCAGATAATATCCTTGTAGCGGATCCGGCGGTATTTTCCGCAGTAGCATTCATAATCCTTTTCCGGCCCAAAGATTTTTTCGTCAAAAAGGCCGCCCCGCTCGCTTCGACCGGTGCGATAATTGATGGTCTCCGGTTTGGTCACTTCTCCATAGGACCATTCCCTGATCTGCTCGGGACTGGCAAGTTTTATGGATATTTCGTCAAAATCGGTTATGTTCAAGGTTTTCATAGTTGTTATTCCTTATTTTCTTCCAATCGGACCGCGGGGCGGGTTTTTTTAAGCCCCACATCCAAGGCCAAACCCCGCAGATAATTCAGAAGCACGTTGAAAGAAGCCGGAGATTGGGGCGGCTTGATCGGTTCGTTTTTGATGATGGAATCAAAGGTCTGCGAACGTCCTCCGATATCGTCAGACTTGATGGTGAGCATTTCGCGCAAAGTGTAAGCGGCCCCATATCCTTCAAGAGCCCACACTTCCATTTCCCCGAACCTCTGGCCTCCACCCTGCGCTTTTCCACCCAAGGGTTGCTGGGTAATCAGAGAGTAAGGGCCGATACTGCGCATATGGATCTTATCTTCCACCATGTGGTGCAATTTGAGCATATACATATACCCGATGGCCACTTCTTCGGCAAAAGCCTCGCCGGTGCGTCCGTCATAAAGAGTGACGCGCCCGTTCTCCGGCAATCCCGCCTTTCCCAGTTCCTCCCGAATTTCTTCGCTCTTGGCCCCCAAAAAAGGAGGAACCACCGCTTGATAGCCGAGAGTATGAGCGGCAAGCCCAAGATGCATTTCCATAATTTGACCCAAGTTCATACGGGATGGAACACCCAATGGGGAGAGAATCACATCCACCGGCGTGCCATCGGCCATATAGGGCATATCTTCCTCGGCCAAAATGGTGGAAATCACTCCTTTGTTTCCGTGCCGGCCGGAGAGCTTGTCCCCCACCGAAATATTTCTGATTTGAGCAACCTCTACCACTATTTTTTTAATGATGCCGGCCTCCAAAGTATGCCCAAGGTCCCGAGAGAATATCTTCACTCCTATTACCCGTCCCCTTTTCCCGTGTTCTACTCGCAGAGATGTGTCTTTCACATCTCTTGCCTTTTCGGCAAAGATGGAGCGAAGCAGGCGCTCTTCGGGAGTGAGTTCCGTTTCGCCCTTGGGGGTGATTTTCCCGACTAAAATATCGTTTTCTCTGACCTCGGCGCCTACTCGCACAATGCCGTCTTCATCCAAATCTTTTAGCTTTAATTCTCCCACGTTCGGAATATCCCGTGTGGTAACTTCCGGCCCGAGCTTGGTATCCCGTACCGTACAGACGAATTCTTCCACATAAATAGAAGTGAATTTGCTGTTTTTTACAAGTCGTTCGGAAATAATGATGGCATCTTCATAGTTCGCTCCGGACCAGGACAGAAAAGCCACCAGGGCATTCTGACCCAGAGATATCTGCCCGTCCACGGTACTGCCGGTATCGGAGAGAACCTCTCCTTTTTTCACTTTTTGCCCAATACGCACGTTCGGTCGGTGATGGAAGGCGGAAAAATTATTGTTCCGTAAAAAATTTACCAGAGGGTATGTCTTTTCCTCCTTGCCTTTTACTATTATTTTCCTGGCATCCACGTATGAAACTATCCCTTCTTCCTCCGCTATTACCAGCCGGCCGGAATCCCGAGAAGCGTATTCCTCCACCCCGGTGGAAACCAACGGCGCTTCCGGCAACACGCAGGGCACTGCCTGTTTTTGCATATTGGATCCCATGAGGGCCCGGTTCGCGTCGTCATGCTCCAAAAACGGAATCATGGAAGTGGCGATAGAAAAAGCCTGGTTGGCGGCCACGTCAATAAAATCAACTTCTTTGGAAGGTATCATGCCGGGCTGGGCTTTGGCTCGGGCCGCCACTTTCTCTTCGGTGATTCTTCCGTCCTGGTCATAAGGCACTCCGGCATGGGCGATATTGTACTTTTCTTCCTCCAGAGCGTTTAAGTAGACCGCCTCTCCGGTAATCCGGCCGTTTTTTACCCGGATGTAGGGAGTTTCAATTATTCCAAAATCGTTCACTCGGGCGTATGTGGCAAGGTGCAAAATCAAGCCGATATTCGGACCTTCCGGAGTATGGATGGGACACACCCGCCCGTAGTGGGAAGGATGCACATCTCGCACCTCCAGGCCCGCTCGCTCGCGGGTAAGTCCTCCGGGACCCAATGCGGAGAGCTGGCGGATATGTTCTATTTCGGAGAGCACATTCTCTTGGTTCATAAACTGAGAAAGCTGATTGGTGGTGAAAAATTCTTTGATCCGGGCTTGCAGAGGACGCTGGTTTATGACCGCCACCGGTATGGCGGTACCCGCATCGATGATAGACATGCGGTCTTGGATGTTTCTTTTAATCTGCATCATGCCGGTGCGAATTTTCTGTTCCAGCATCTCTCCCACAAAGCGCACTCGGCGCTGGCCCAAATGGTCAATATCATCCGGCTTTGAATCAGGCGCGGCGTTCAAATAAAAAATGTTCCTTATGGCCAAAGCAAGGTCTTCCCCGGAAAGAGTTTTCCGCTCCAATTCTTTCTTTTCGGTGGATTTGCCGAAGCGCTGATTGAAACGAAAGCGTCCGACCGGAGAAAGGTCATACCGTTCGGGAGAAAAGAGGGAGTCTATAAATTCTTTGGCGTTTTCCGCGGTGGCCATGTCCCCATCGCGCAAGCGCTTGTACATCTCAATATATGTTTCCTCGGGGGTTTTAGACGGATCTTTGGCAAGGCAGTTTTTCAAGCCCTCTTGCCATAATAGGTCGTCCGGGAAAACGCCCAGGATCTTCTCCATAGTGCTATAGCCGGATACCCGCAGAAGCATGCTGGCGGGAAACTTTCTTTTTTTGTCAATCCGGACATACACCGCTCCATCCGCTTCCGATTCAATTTCTATCCAGACCCCCCTGGCCGGAATTATTTTTGCCCCGAAAAATCTTTTTCCTTTGCTGAAAGACTCGGTAAAAAAAACACCGAAAGAGCGAGCCAACTGAGGCACTATGACTCTTTCTACGCCGTTGATAATGAAGGTGCCGTGGTTGGTCATAAGCGGAATTTCGGAAATAAAAATTTCCTGCTCTTTTTCCGTGCCCAGAATTTTATTCAAGAGCTTCACTCTCACTTTCAAAAGGCCTTGGTAGGTAAGCTTGTTTACCTTGGCGTAATTTTCGTCATATTTAGGTTCGGAAAGAGAAAAAGACTGGAACTCCAGCTGAAATTTTTTTCCGGAATAATCGGAGATGGGAGAAAACTCTTTCAATACTTGGCCGATGCCTTTTTCCAAAAGCCACTTGAAAGAGTTGATCTGGGATTCAATCAGATTGGGAAATTTTACCAGGGGCTTCTTATACCGGCTGAAATATTTTTTAGGAAGTTTGGTTTCGGTGGAAAGCATCAGGAGCTAAAAAGGGCTTTTAACCCTTGGATGGTTAGCTATTAATTGATAGGCAGCCGAAACTCAATCAGTGCTCCAAGTATACTCAACTAAAAATATTTGTCAACAAAAACCTGCCAAGTTCACTGGTTAGCGAACCTGGCAGGTTTTATTTTTTTCCATTTTTCTATTTTAGCGTGATTGCCGGAGAGAAGCACTTTGGGCACTTTGTAATTCCTGCCTTTCCATTTTAGAACCTCCGGCCTGGTATATACCTCGCTTGAGGATACGCGTTCTTCTTCCAGAGATTCGTGCTTGCCAAGCACCCCGGGGATCTGGCGGGAAACACAGTCTATAAATACCATGGCCGGCAGTTCTCCGCCGGTAAGCACGTAATCCCCTATGGAATATTTTTTGGTTTTCAAAATTTTGTCCACTCGCGCGTCTATGCCTTCGTAGCGCCCGGAGATCAGCACAACTTCTTTATATTTTCGGGCAATTTTTTTGGCTTCGGCAGTGACGAATTTTTTAGCTCCGGGAATAAAATTCACCACTAATGGTTTTTGTTTTTTGTTCGCTTTTCCAGCCAGCGCTTTTTCCACGGCTTTTAAAATAGGTTCCGGCCGTAGCACCATACCGGGCCCGCCCCCGTAAGGCCGTCCATCCGCCGGGCGGTAATTGTTTCGGTTCTTGGCTTTTACAAAATCCCGCGGATTGTAAAACTTTACCGAAATGAGCTTTTTCTTTATGGCCCGGCCGATGATGGATTCATTTATGTATGAACCAAAAGATTCCGGAAAGATGGTTATCACATGAAAATTCATAATTAGAAGTATATTAACACAAAATTAAAAACCCCGATTGCTCGGGATTTTCAATTTTTGAATCTTAGATGCCTTTCAGATCTTCCATGGCCTGGTCCACCGTCTTCATAGCCCCCGAGGCGGAAGGGGCGGAACTCTCGGGTTTCCGGCCTCCTTCCGGCTCGTTGATCTTCAGGTTTACTCTGGCGTTGTTCTTCATGCCAATGATGCGCAGAAGAGTCCGGATGGCTTTGGCGGTATTCCCCTGCCGGCCGATGATTTTGCCCATATCCGCCGGATTCACGGAGAGGGTAATGAGCACCCCCATCTCGTCCACCGTGCGGTCAATCAACACATCGTTCGGATTATCTACCAGCGCCTTTACCACGTACTCCAGAAATTCCTTGTCGTTTTCTTGCATTGCAACGCAATTTTTATTTTTTAAAGAAAGCGGGCTTCCGACCAAGATTATTACAGCGCCGCTGTTTTTAATTATATCCCATGTTCTTATAATTACCTAGAACCGGCTGAAATTTATTTAGCCGCTATTTTCAAATCTTTCCGTTTCTTCGTGGGTTTTTTCCTGGGAAGAGAATTTTTCTTTTTCCCGGTTACCACTTTCCGGTCCACTAAAAAATTATGCACTGTATCGGAAAGTTTCGCGCCCTTTTCCAGCCAATGTTTTATCCGTTCGGTTTTAAAGGCTTTTTCTCCGTTTTTCGGATTATAGGTTCCGACGATTTCCAGAAACTTGCCGCTCTTTGCGCTGTTTTTTGAATCAGTCAGCACTACCCGGAAAGACGGGTCGTTCTTTCTGCCGATTCTCTGTAATCTTATTTTCAGCATAAATGCATCTTAACACATGTTATAATTTAGACAAGTGAAAAGAGCTAGAATCAGAATCAGGGAAGGCGTGGAGCTAAAGGAGACTCAGGCGGAACTGCTTGCCCGACCTGGCTTTTCCGGCATTTTAGAAAGGGAAAACGGCGGATATTATGTGCGTCCGGACGACAGCCGGATGTACGCGGACATTTTCATTCCGGAAAAGAATCTTTCCGGATCAAAAGAGGGTGAGAAAGTTTTTACCCAAATAGTCTCTTGGCGGGACCCGAGAAGACATCCGGAAGGAAAAATTAAAAAACGGCTGGGCCGACCGGGAGAGAATGAGACGGAAATGGAGGCCCTTTCTCTGGAAAGAGGGTTCGCTCTTGAATTGCCGGAAAAGGCGAAAAAGGAGGCGAGGGTTATAAAAGAAAAAGGCATCACGGAGAAAGATTTGGCTGATCGGCGTGATTTCCGGGAAATTCCGACTTTTACCATAGATCCCGAGGATGCCAAGGACTTTGACGACGCCGTCTCCTTTTTGGATTTGAAAAACGGCCAATATGAAGTAGGGGTGCATATCGCGGACGTATCCCATTATGTGCTTCCGGAAAGCGAATTGGACCGGGAAGCCAAAGCGCGCGGCACCTCGGTGTATCTGGTGGACCGGGTAATTCCGATGTTGCCGGAAACGCTTTCCAACGACTTGTGCTCCTTGCTTCCTAACAAAGACCGCTTGGCGGTAAGCGCGGTGTTCATCCTGGACCAAAAAGGGAAAGTGAAAAAGGAGTGGTTCGGCCGGACGATAATCCGCTCTTGTAAAAGATTCACTTACGAGGAGGCGGAAAAGTCTCTGAAGGCCTCAAGCGCTCCACTGCATCGGGAACTCTCTCTCCTGAACGGCCTGGCCAAAAAATTGACTAAGGAAAGATTCGCCCGCGGCGCGGTTTCTCTGGACCAGGAAGAGGTAAAATTCGTGCTGGACAAAAACGGAAGGCCGATGAAGGTGGTTAAAAAAGAACGCGGAGATTCAAACCGCCTGATAGAAGAACTGATGCTCTTGGCCAACAGAAAAGTGGCGGAAAAGATTTCGGGAAAAATGAAGGAAAAGAACATATTCGTGTATCGGGTGCACGACCGTCCGAACGCGGAAAAAATGCAGGACTTGGCCCTTTTCCTCTCGGGCATAGGGTATAAAGTTGCTTTGAAAAACGGAATAATCCCAAGTGGAGAAATAAACGCCATTTTGGAGGACCTCTCCGGCCGGGAAGAAAAAGACGCAGTACATCGGGCGGTGATCCGCTCCATGGCCAAGGCCATATATTCCACCGAAAACATCGGTCATTACGGTCTGGCTTTCAGCCACTACACCCATTTTACTTCTCCCATCCGGCGCTACCCAGACATAGTGGTGCATCGTCTGCTCCTGGACCATCTGGCTGGGAAGAAAATCGGCGCGGGAATGCTCTCTGTTTACGAAAGGATATCCAAACACGCTTCGGAAATGGAAAAAAGAGCTTCGGAAGCCGAACGGGCCTCCGTAAAATTGAAGCAGGCGGAATATATGTCTATCCGGATCGGCCAAAAGTTTGAGGGAATAATCAGCGGGCTGAAAGAATGGGGATTGTACGTGGAAGAAAAAGAGACTAAATGCGAAGGATTGGTGCGCTTGCGGGATCTCTCCGACGATTTTTATATTTTTGACGAAAAAAGGATGGAAATGGTCGGTCAAAATAAAAAGCGAAAATATCGCCTGGGGGACAAAATAAAGATAAAAGTGAAGGGGGTAGATTTAAGCAGGAGAAATATAGATTACCTTCCGGCTTAAGAGCATGAGATTAGAAATTCAAATTAAAAAGAAATACTTCCTGTTCTCCTGTTTGGCGGTTTTAGCTCTCTTGGCTCTTTTTTTCTTTTTAGAAAAAAACAAAACGGAAGGGCTGAATAAGGAAACCGGAGGGGCCGCGGCTCTCTCGGCTCTGGCAGACGTTTTTCCTCAAACCGGTAAAAATTATTCTCCTCTCTCAAAATATTCTCTTCCTCCTCCGGTCATTTCCGCCAGAAGCTTTTTGGTCGGAGATTTGGATACCGGAGAAATAATTTTGGCTAAAAACGAAAAGGCCAGATATCCTTTGGCCTCGGTTACCAAACTAATGACTGCTTATTTGACGGAAGCTCTGAATAAAAACGACGATACGGTCACTCTTTCCAAAACAGCTCTCGAGGTGGAAGAACCGAACGGGGGTCTGCGCTTGGGAGAAAAAATGAAAATGGAGACACTTTTGTATCCCCTGCTTTTGGAATCCAGCAACGCCGCGGCCGAAGCTCTTTCCGAGAGCTTCGGCCGCGGCCTTTTTCTCGGTAAAATGAACCAATTAGCCCAAGAACTCGGGCTTGAGCAAACTTATTTTAAGGACCCGAGCGGCCTATCGAAGGAAAATCAATCCAGTGTTTCAGATATGTTTCGGCTGGCAGGATTCATATATAAAAAAGCGGAAGACCTTTTTAAGATAAGCACATTGAAAAAGTACTCCGCGGACGGGCACTCTTGGCGAAACAATAGCCAGTTTCTAAAAGATGAAGGATATCTGGGCGGAAAAAGCGGCTATACCGATCCGGCTCTGGAAACCGTTACCGCTCTTTATCATCTGGAGCTAACGAAGGGAGGTTATCGCAACATTGCCATCGCTCTTTTGCAAAGCAGTAACCGCTATGCGGACGTGGAAGCCATACTGAATTACCTGAAAAAGAATGTGGCTTACAACGGGCCGGCCGAGGCTGTTTCCGACTGGGTGGCTCTTCGGCCCGGTTCGCCCGATATCAGCTGGCCGGACTATCTCCGTCTTGCCTTCGGCGGAGATATTATGCTGGACCGCGGAGTGAAGGCCTCAGTGCAGAAAAATTTCGGGGTAAATTATCTTAAATTATTTGAGAATCTGAGCATCTTAAAAAATTCGGATATTGCCTTCGCCAATCTGGAAGGTCCGATTTCTTATCAAGGAACAGACCAGAAATATTTGAATCCATTTCGGATGAGTCCGGCGGTGCTTCCCGCCTTGCAGGATTCGGGCCTGGATGTGCTTTCCGTAGCTAACGATCATATGAACGATTGGGGATTAGACGCATTTCTGGATACTCTGCAAAATTTAAAAAGATATGGGATAAACTACGCGGGCGCTGGGGCCAGCAAGCAAGAGGCCGAAGAGCCGGTGGTGATAGAAAAATATGGAATGAAAATAGGGTTTCTGGCTTTTTCAGATAAAGGGCCCGGCTCTTTGGCGGCCGGCGCCAAAGAGCCGGGCATCCTCTTTGCCAGCGATCCGGACCTGCCCAAAATCATAAAGAACGCGGCCAAACAGGTGGATTTTCTGGCAGTGTACTTTCACTTCGGCTCGGAGTATCAAAAAAAGCATGATCCCCGGCAGACGGAGCTCGCCCATACGGCTATAGACTCGGGCGCCCGGCTGGTGGTCGGCAGCGGCCCGCACGTGATAGAAGATACGGAAATTTACAAAAATGGTTTTATCGCTTATTCCTTGGGCAATCTGATTTTTGACCAGGCTTTTTCCAGAGACACTATGCAGGGCATGATTTTAGAAGTCACCGTGAACCGCGACGGCAGTTTCTCTGTCCGTAAAGACAAGGTTCAGCTTGACGGACAGTTCCAGCCCGGAAAAGTAATCCAAGGCAAAGAAGAAAAAATATAGAAAGATCAGCAGAAGGAGAAAATATGCTGTTCGTAGAGGGTTCGGCGATTCAACTTCAGGGATTTTTTTAGCAGAAAAATCCCATACCCAAGAACAGCATGTCTTCTCCTTCTGCTTTCTACGGCCTTACTTCGCGATAGCCGCCGCTTGGTCAAATTTTACGGACAAGAGTTTGGAAGCGCCGTCCGCCCCTATAGTTACTCCGTAAAGAATGCCCGCCCGGGACATCGTTTCGCGGTTATGAGTTACCACGATAAGTTCTGATCGGTCGGAGAGCATCTCCAGCATATCTCCGTACTTTCGGGAATTAGCCTCGTCCAGAGCGGCATCCGTCTCGTCCAACACCAAAAAGGGAGGCGGGTTCACCGCGGACATGGCGAAGAGCAGAGCGATAGAAGTGAGCGAACGCTCACCGCCAGAAAGCGCGTGCAGCTCTTTCACCTTTTTGTGAGGCAGAGACACGCTTATTTCTATGCCCTGTTCCGGCTCGGTTTCTTCTTTTCCTGAAATTTCTTCGTCCTCTTCAGTTAAGCCGGAATTTTGTCCGCGTTTTTCAGAGAGCACTTTGAGAAACGCCGTTCCTCCCCCGAACATCGCGGAAAAGAATTTTTGGAATTGTATATTTATCTTTTGGATTCCTTCTTTGAATTCCGTATCTATTTTTTCTTTCAAGCCGGCCATCAGTTCCGCCAAAGATTTAATGCTTTTGGTCAAATCTTCCGTCTCTTTTTCCAAAAAGCGGTCCCGTTCGGCGGCCTCTTGGAACTCCTTTTCAATTTCGGGGCTGACCGGGCCCGCATCTTCCAGCTTTATTTTTATCCTCTCTATTTTCCGGCGCAATTCCTCGCGCGATTCTCCGCCGGTCGGCCGATTTTCCCCTTCGGCCCGAAAATTCCTGTAGGACATTATTTCTTCGCCCGCCAAAGGCGTCCCTTCCCGGATTTCATTTTCAAATTCCTCTCTTTCCCGGGCCAGATTTTCCTCCCGCGCCGAAAGCAGAGAGAGGGCGGAAGAAAGTTCTTGTTCTTTCATCTTGAGTTCAAACCTTTCCTTTTCCGCGTCCCGCATTTTTTGGAGATTCTTCTGATAAAGTTCCCGCAGTTCTTTTATTTTCCGGAGAATTTTTTCTTCTTCAGCCGAGAGCTTCTCAATTTCGGCAGAAATCTCTCTCCGACTTTTTTCCATTGCTTCAATCTGTGAAGGCGGGCGACTGATTTCTTCTTTTTCGCCCCGCGATCCGTCCAGAATTTTTTTCATTCTGCTTAAAATCGGTTTAATTTCCGAGACGGTCTCTTTTTGCAGAGCCTGGAAAAGCAAGGCGCTTATTTCTTTAAAAACTCTTTCGGCTTCTTTTGGAGAAATAGTTTCGGCTTCCGACGATTTTTCCGTTCTTTCTTTCTCCATTTCCAGCACTCCTTCCAACCGTCCGAGCTTCCGTTCCGTTTCACCTTTGATCTGACGGATTTCAGCCGCTTTCCTTTCAAGTTCGCCCAGTTCTTTTATATTTTCTTCACCGGACTCTTCTTTTCTTTCTGTTCCGCTTAATTTATGCCGAAGAGTTTCCAGTTCCGTAAAATTTTTTCTTTTTTCGGAGAGAAGCTTGGATTCTTCCTCCTCTAAATGGGCGCTTTCCTTCCCCAAATATTCCAGGTAAAGGGACAGAAGCTCGGCGCGCATTTCTTTCGCCTTCTCCTGTTTTTCCATCTGTTTTTGCAAGAATTTCAAATGAGGCGCGTTCTCCCGCCGAAGCATGGACACTTCTTTGATATTCTCTTCCGCCCGTAAGAGTTTCCTTTGTGCTTCCCGTATTTTATATTGGTAAATTTTCAGACCCAGAGCGTCTTCTATCATTTCCTTTCTTTCTTTGGCGTTCACCAAAAGAACGCGATCCGCTTCCCCTTGGGAAATAATGGTATGGCCGGAAGAGCCGATATGTACGGAAGCAAGCAGATTATGAATATCTTTCAGGCGCGCTTCAGCTCCATTTAAGATATATTTGTTTATTCCGTCCGGATACACTTCGCGGGAAATGGATACGGGATTATAGCCGAGAGCGGTATTTTTCCCCGTTTCGTTTGGAAGAGAAAAAACTTTGTCGGAATTGTTGAAATATATGGAAACCGCGGCTCGGGAACCTTTTGGCAGATTCTTTGAGCCCTTCCAGATGAGATCAGCCCCTTGCTTGCCCCGCATGGATTTCATGGATTGTTCGCCGAGCACAAACCGGATGGCTTCCACCACGTTTGACTTGCCGCTTCCGTTCGGACCCACGATGCAAACAATAGGGCTCTCAAATTGAAGAACTGTTTTCTTCTGAAAGGATTTAAAGCCGTTTATTTCAAGTGTTTTGAGCCGTCTCAT
>JAKALJ010000003.1:31580-33374 GCA_021813175.1 bacterium
TCTCAGTCCAGCCATTTTTTCTTTTTTAGGGCGGTTTCAGCCGCTTTCTGCTCCGCCTCTTGTTTAGACTTGCCTTTTCCTTCGGCAATCAAATCCGCTCCGAAGAAAATACCCACAGTAAAACGTTTGTCATGATCCGGGCCTGATTCGAAAAGCACTTTATAAAAAGGAGTGCAGCCCGCTTTTTCTTGGGCTTTCTCTTGCACCAGACTTTTCGGATCTCGCCATAGTTTCCTGGAAACTATCTCTTCAGTGTGCGGCAGGATAGTATCGGCGATAAACTGGCGGATTACTTCGTATCCTTGGTCCAGATAAACCGCGCCCGCATACGCTTCGTAGGTATTGGCTAAAATATATTGTCGGGCCTTGCCATTATCCTTCGCTTCTCCTTTGGAAAGCAGAAGGTAGTCGTTCATATTGAGGGTGGCCGCTATGTCGGAAATTATTACCGCGTTCACTAGAGCGGAGCGGATAGCGGTAAGCTCTCCTTCGTTCAAAAGAGGATATTTTCGATAGAGGTAGTCCGTCACCACGAGCTCGAGCACCGCGTCGCCTAAAAATTCTAGGCGCTCATTGTGAGACAAATTAGAGCCCGGATTCTCATTTATGTAAGAGCGATGAATAAAGGCTTGTTTCAGAAGCTCTTTATTCTTAAAAAAAATGCCGGTCTTTTTTTCAAAACTTGAAAAATCTGTCATTTTTACGCGCCGTCTTTACTTATAATTTCTATCGCCTTACCGATGAGCGGAATAAGGTCGTTATAAATGCGAAGTTCCGGAATTTCAGAAAGCAAAAACCATTTGGCCTGATCCAAACCTCCCGAATTGGCCAGAGTAAGCTCCCGATATTCGCTTTCCGCCAAAAAATAGGCGACTCTCTTCAGAGTTTTACCCTTTTCCGGATGATTGGCCACGTATTCATTTTCGCCCAACTTCTCTCGTATTTTTATATCCAAACCGATTTCTTCCTTTACTTCACGAATTGTGCCGTCTTCCACGCTTTCATCCGCTATTTCCGGAGCGTCCCCTATTTTTCCTTTGGATAGGGTCCAGTATCCGAACACGTCGTGCACCAAGGCAAAAAGAATTTGGCCGTCTTTTTTAGCATACACCAAAGCTCCGCCCAAACGCTCTACCGGAAGCTTGGATATATCCACTTCCCTTGCCTCCGTTTTTTCGCGCCGGCTGGTCTCTTCTTTACCGGGCTCTCCGATTTCTTTGTATACCGCGCCCAGCACTCCGTTTACGAATTTACTGGAATTTTCCCCGCCGAAAGTTTTGGCCAGCTCAATGGCTTCATTGATAGCCACTTTGGGCGGCACTTCTTTGCGATCTCCGAACAAGAGTTCAGTCAAGCCGATGCGCAAAATATTACGGTCCACCGCCGAAATCTTGTCCAGAGGCCAATCCGGAGCCGCTTTTTCTATGATCGCGTCAACTACCGGGCGTTTCTCTATTACTTTTTGGAAAAGAGAAAAAACAAAAGCGCTGTCTTTTAATCCCGGGGCAAACTCTTTTAAGTTTCTGGAAAGGGATTGGTTTGCTTTTTCCTTTGGCCATTCGCCGCCGGCCTTTTCCTTCTTTTGCCCGACTTGCTCGAGCTTAAAATCCCACTCAAAAAGAGTTTGAAGAACTATTGATCTTGAAAGGTGCCTGTTAGCCATTGCTCGTGAACCGGCGACAAAAGGGGAATGACTATTTCTTTACTTCCGCCTGCTTCGCCTTCTCTTTTTTCTGTTTTTTCTCCGCGGCTTTTACCATATCTATCACTTTTCTGCCCTGATAAAATCCGCAG
>JAKALJ010000004.1 GCA_021813175.1 bacterium
TCTGGCCGGCAAAAATCGCGCAAGCCCAGATAGTAGAATCTCCTAAAAGCGGAAATACATTTAAGGCGGGAGAATTGATGAATATAAGCGTGAGTTTTCCTCCACCGGTTTTTAGCTCGGGAACTTTGTTTTCGTACGACGCTTGTCTCCCTATATACTTGTACTTATTCAAAGAGAACAGCGGAAGAGGCAGTTCTTCCACATATTTCATTACTTCAGCACAAGAATTAAAAAACAATATCTTGCAATACACATTCAGTATCCCAAACTATGTCGCCACTGGAAGCGATTACAAGATAATGTTTAATCCCACGGCTAATAACATTTTTGGGACTACGTGTCCCATGTCCACCTTGTATTCCGATGCGTTCTCCATCAACGGAAGCTCTGGTGATGGCGGGAGCGGTGGAGGGGGTGGTGGAGGAGGTGGGGGTGATGGAAGCGGCTCTGGTAAAACTAACTCACTTCCTCCGTATGTATCCACCGGTATGGTTACCGAGGTGACAGACACTACGGCAGTATTGAGCGGAGAAGGAGGACCTAATCCATCTAATCCCAGCAAATTACAGACTACCGGATATTTCCGCTATTCGCCTATGACTATACCGCCGATTTTTTGCAACGACATATATGGGCCGGGAATGTTCTCCACCGAGGACGCGAACCTCGGTAAAAGTGGAAACGCGGTTACTTTCAAAAAAAGGGTGACTAACCTCGTTGCCGACACCGATTATTATTACTGCGCGGTGGCTTCGGACCAGCAGAATATATCTTATGGGCAAGTGAAAAGCTTCCACACCGCCCTTCCGGCGGACAGCCAGAAGATCACGGCCAACACTGGAGACCCCTTGGTGCTTGGCTCGGATTCGGCTCTGCTTAAGGGATATTTCAGCGCTCCGAACGATGCTGTAGTATATTTTCAATACAGAAAAACAATATCGGGAGCACCAAGAACGGGGGGCGGACAATATCCGGGAGGGGATACCTTCCCGGGTTTTCCTGAGGCAAATATCTGGAAAAATATCGGGACACAAAATTTCAGCGCGGATACTTACTATGCCGCTAAATATAAGAAGGCAAGCGGGTATCCGAGTTTTACTTTAACCGGGCTTGCCGGCGGAACAAAATATGATTTCCGGATTGCCGTGTGCGTTTCGCCAATGACGCTGGATAAAAACGGTCAATGCTCCAACTCTGCCGGCGCTTCCGGCGGAGGAGTCGCTTATGGAGAACCGGTTACTTTTGAAACCAAAATATCAGAAAACACTTCTTTGCCCGACCTTAGCGCCAGCAACATAGTCCCAATTTCCGCCACTGCCGGAATGCCTACCACCTTTTCCGCCGCCATTATAAACAAGGGCACAGGTGTGGCCGGATTCGGCGGACAAATTGGGAACATTTTCCAGTACTACGAAGATTCCAATCCAGACAAGATTATTGTGAGTCCTACCATATTCACTGACAAAATAGAAGCGGGAGGGAACGCCACTATTCATTTTCTGCAGAAACTTTCCGGCAATACGCATATGCGGGCATGCGCCGACCGAGGCCAAGACAATTCAAGCAAAATAACGGAGTCTAACGAAGACAACAACTGCGGACCCTGGACTCCCATCGCCGTGTACCCGGCCCCGGCTGCAAAACTTTCCGCCGAGCCGAATAAAATAGATCAGGGAAGTTCCTCAAACCTTGATTGGTCTTCGGAAAACACTGTATCTTGTTCCGGCTATGGCTTTGATACGGGCGGAAAAGTAAAAGGAACAATTTCGGTAAGCCCCTCTAAGGCCGCGAAATATTCCGTCACTTGTACGGGGCCGGGTGGAAGCGCTTCGGATATCGCGAGTGTTGGAGTGGGTCCGGGAACGACAGTTTCCATCACCGCGGACTATATGTGGATTCCCATAGGGAAATCGGTGAAACTAACTTGGTCTTCGGTAAACGCAGTTTCTTGTTCTGCCAGCGCGGAGCCGGCCGCCACTGATTGGACCGGGGAGAAGGCGATCGGCAAAAGTAGCGCGGATGTTACCCCATCTTCCACCACTACTTATACTATTTCCTGCAAAAAAGCGGCCGGAGCCCCGGACACCGCCAAAGATTCGGTAACGGTTACCGTCCAGTCAGGCGGAGGGGGAGGAGGCGGATTTGGAGGCGGAGGAGATTGGAACAATTGGACCTGGAACGGCAAGGATTGGTCCAGCCAAAATTGGAAAGATTGGCGGTGGAGCGGAAACAACTGGACATACGGCGGAAGCGGAACCGGTAACTTTACCTATGGCGGCGGAAGCGGAACATACACGTACGGCACAGGCACAAAGATAGGAGAGAAAGCCACCCCTCCTTGGGACGCTATCGTGCGCTATCATGAAGGCATTGAAACCGTCTTTGCCCGGCAAATCGTGAACCGTCCGGACCTGGCAACCCTGCTCGGATACCAGAGCGGCATGGATCTACAGCAATTCGCCAACACAGTGGCTGATAATCTGGCCCGCTATTCTTTCGCTTACATCAATCCAAACAAACTGGAAGTGCGGGTGAGCTATCCGGACGTGGCCGCTTACGAACTGCGGCCCTCTGCGAGCGGGCTCACCGTATATGAATATTTCAAAGGAGTAATCGTGGACATTCGCAATACCACCACCACTTTCAAAAACAAATCGTATTACGAGTATTACTTTCAGAAATAAAAAATAGAGCGCGTTTCGTGGTAAAATCATCGAAGAGATGCCCAATCTAAAAAATAAATCACGTAAAAAGGATCGCAAATTGTGATCTTACAGAGAGAATAAAATCAGTTAAATGAAACAGGTTTATAAAAAAATCATAGTCTCCATCTTGGCCGCGGCCTTTTTGTTCGCGCCGGTAGCGCCAGGGCTACAGAAAAGTTCATCCGGACTTAAGTTACCGCCGCTTTCCACTAACATAGCGAGAGCGCAATCAGATAACCATTGTAATGATCCAAGTCAGAATCCGGATGGCACAGTATTATGTCTTTATGCCACGAAAATCACCGATACAGCAGCCTCATTTAAAATAACAATTACAAATACAAAAGATGGATACCTTGGGCCCTATAACCAGCTTGGCAACGTAGCATATTGGAATCTATTTAACAAGGAATATGCCTTCTTAGGAAAAGACAATAAGATTGCTTCCAAACCAAGCGATGTTCAGCTATTGCAATCAGGGACTTTTGAATTTAATCCAAATACTCCGACTAAACAAGATTTTAACTTTACTACTAGTACTTCTAAACCCCTTGAAGGGGACAAGACATATTTTATCGTTTTATATTTAGAAAAAGGAACAATTTCTACTAGATACAATCCAACTCTTCAAGATACTGAAATCATTACAACTACTACTTTCGTTGTGGCTAATCAAAATACTTTTACAACTCCTCCTAAAGGTTCAAATAAAAGTGGGACAGAGAACAGTGCTGCCTCTACTACTGAGAATTACACAAAAACTGATTATGGAATAGGGGTATGTCTTACTTGGAATTTTGACCTTAATCCGACCAACTGTGTTGCTGGTTTCTTACAGGTAATCTGGGAGGGCTCAGCTTTAATAGCCAGACTTGGCGCTACATTTCTTGATTTCTTTGTCTATTACTCCACCAACAGCGGTTCTTACGATAATGTATTCGTGAGCAACGGCTGGGGAGCGGTACGGGACATAGCCAATATATTCTTCATAATTATTCTGCTCTACATTGCCATAAAAACAGTTTTGGGTCTGGGGGCATCCAATAGTAAAAAATTGGTGGCAATGGTTATTGTGGTTGCTCTGGTTATAAATTTCAGTCTTTTTGCCACCCGCATAGTGATAGACTCTACAAATATTCTGGCAAAAATATTTTATAATAGCATAACCCCGGTGAATGAAAAAGGGGGAGATGCGGCTCCTCAGGGCATAGAAGGACAAAAACAGATTTCCGTTGGGATAGTTAGCACATTTAATCCACAAAGTCTACTTAGTAATTCATTCAAATATGCCGGTAATGAAAATGTTTTTATCTTCATACAGATTTTACTAATAGCGATAACATTATACTTGACTTATATATTTTTTGCCGTAGCTCTTCTCTTTGTAGGTAGAGTAATAGCATTATGGATGGCTATGATATTTTCTCCTTTTGCCTTCGCTTCTTTCGCCTTACCTTTTGATATTCCGAAATTGGGGCATAAAGAGTGGTGGAAAAATCTGCTAGAAAACGCGCTTTTAGCGCCGTTGTTCATATTCTTCTTATATTTGGTAGTAATGTTCAGTGGATTTTTAAAAGATATTATTTCATACAAAAACATTGATAGTCTTTCAGGTACGGAAGGTCTTTTCCAAAGAGTGATGTCCGTAGCCATTCCTTTTATTATCATCGCGGGCCTGCTTCGGGAAGCAAAAAATATTGCCGTGAAATACTCTGGCGAATTCGGGGAGATGCTGCATAGGGCCGGTTCGGCCGTGGGCGGGATGGTAGTCGGCGGAACTATTGCCGCCGCCACCGGCGGAGCGGCCTTGGCTATGCGTAGCACATTAGGAAAAATGGGGTCAGCCGCCGAGAATTCTGCCACGTTGAAAGCCAGAGAGGCACAGGGCGGATTTAGAGGATTCTTGGCAGCGCGAACGAGGGACTTAGGCAGGTTTGCCAGCGGGTCCACCTTTGATGCTAGAAATATAAAGGTGGCGGGCAAAAGTTTGCCTTCCGGTGGCCCCTCATTCTTGAGAGCAAGAGAAGGTGGAAACGAAGCCGCTGTGGAAAGAAAGGTACGGAGACGTCAGGAGAGGGCGGAGAGATTGAAAGTAAGTGAAACGGAACCGCTGAAGCAGGAGTTGAATAAAGCGGAAGCGGAGCTACAGGATATACTTGGAAAATTCACACATCAATTAGAAATGCTTGATAAGAAAATTCAGTCAACAAGGCAAGATAAACTAGACTGGGAAAGTAGAGCTAGAATTGATCCGAACGCTATGTCCACATTTGTTGATCCTAATACTGGAAGAACTGTGACCAATAAAGAAGCGGCAAAACTTGCGGCCAAGAGACTACAAGAGTTGAAAGACCACAAAACTGCAATCATGAGGGGAAGAGAGGCCACTGTAACAAGACTCACAGATGACAATGTACAAGCCGGCCAGACTGTAACAATAAATTACAGTGCAACTAATCCTAACGGTACACCCAACACAAATTCGGCTTTGACAGCAAGTGGACATAATATTTCCGAAATGCAAGACTTTATCATACCGGAGAAACATAGCGACATCGCACACGCAGAACACGAAAGATTGACTGGCTTGGCAGATAAACTACGAAGGTATGGGGGTAGAGCAAATATGGAAGCGCAACATAAGATTAGAATGCATGTAAAGTTGGACGACAAGGGTGGTCATCATTGAGTCATGACGGACAGACTGAAAGAAAAAATTGAAGAAGAAATGAAAAACCTGCCGGTGGAAACGCGAGAGGCCATAGGTTCTTTTGATTGGGGAAAGGTATCGGAAGAAGTCGGCAAAAAATACAAATTGTCAGAAAGCGAAATCAACGATATGCAGATTGAAGTTGGGCTTGTGCTGATTGGGGTCGCTTACGGCGAAGCCTTGGCATCTAGCATTGAAACCGAGGTCGGCGTTGAAAAAAAACTTGCGGAAAAAATTGCTGTGGAATTGGACCAAAGAGTATTCAAACCCATATATGAAATTATGGAACAGAAAATTAAAAACGGGTTAAAAAATAAAAATCCAACATGGAAGCAGAATGTGGAATTTGTGCTATCCGGAGGAGATTACACTGTATTCCAAGAATTTCCGGAACAGCCGGCTGAGAATCCCGAGCCGGCAGCAAAAATTGACGCCTCCTTTATTACCAAAAAATTTAATATATAATTTGTTATATGAATAACGACGCGCCCTTGGACTTGCTTCAGGTAAAAATAGAAAAAGCTAAAGAAAATCTTTCGGAAGAAACCCTGCTCGCCATTGGGGCGGTGGATTGGAAAAAGGCCATTCTGGATATGCGCCAAGGAAGGGGGCTTAGCTTTGAACAGCTGGAAGATTTAGAATTGGAAACCGAACTTTTGTTGTGCGGCTTGGAAAGCCCGGATGATTATCCGAAGGAAATTGAAAGGCGCCTAGGGCTTTCCAAGCCGCAGGTTTCCGATTTGGTGAAAGACTTAAACGAAAAAATTTTCAAACCCATCCGGGAAGAATTCATTAAGATTACCGAGGCTAAAAAACAAGAAACGGGAGAAGAGAAAGAAATTTTTGAAAGAAATTTGCCGAAAGAAAATCTGAAGGAAACTGTTCGCGGGGAAAGTCCGGAAGAAATTCTAAGGGTTTTGGAGAAAGAAAGGGAATTGCCCGCCGCGCCGGCAGAGGCCGGCGCGGCGGGCCCCGCGTTTAGAGACCGTTCCAAAACCGAAACGGGCGCAGATTCTTCAACCTTTTCCGCTCAAAAGTCTTCCTCTGCGATAAAGGAAGAATTCCAGCCAATCCTAATTCGAAAGCTCACCGGCTCCTGGAAAGCGCCGGTAAAAAACACCGAATACACTTTACCTAACGTAAATGAGGCGGTCACCAAGCCGATCGAGAAACCGGATATTTCTCCAGATGCCAAATCGAAAGCGGATCCGTATAGGGAAATACCTGAATAATCTTAAATATAACTGTATTTTTACGAACAAAAACAAAGATAAGTATTTTTTGTCCTGCTTGTGGTCCTATTTAAGCCCCTCGTTTTGGGTATTTTGGCGGATTAAATGATATAATAAAGGCCATGCAGTTTAAAGTCCCCCAATTTTTGGATATAGAAGACAAGATTTTCGGCCCTTTCACCTTCCGGCAGTTCGTATACCTGGTCGGGGGGGCGGGGCTGTGCTATCTTCTGTATAAAATTCTGGGCCTGTGGCTCGGAATCTTGCCGATGCTCTTCTTGTCTGCCCTTTCTCTGGCTTTGGCATTCTATCGGCCGAACGGCAAGCCGTTCATAGAAATGCTGGAAGCGAGTTTAAAATATTTTGCCGGCAGCAAGTTATACATCTGGCAGGAAAGAAAAGGGGAAACCGCCAAAGAAAAAGCGATCCGAAGGGCCGCGGCCGAAATGCAAGCGACCAAAGCTACCGGGGGAGGCGGGCCGAAATTAACCGGCAGTAAATTGCGGGACCTGGCATGGTCCCTGGACGTGCTTGATACCAAGAAACAATAGTTATGGCCCTAAAAGCAAGAGCAACTCAAGAATTCGTCCCAATCCAAGAAGTGCGCGACGGCACCATCGTGCTCAAAGATGGCGGCTTGCGGGCTATTATTTTGGCAAACTCGGTGAATCTGTCTCTGAAATCGGAAGAAGAGCAAAGGGCTACCATTTTCCAATTCCAGGGATTTTTGAATACTCTTGATTTTCCGGTGCAGATATCGGTGCAATCTCGGAAACTAGACATCCGGCCATATCTGCTTCTCTTGGAAAACAGGATGAAGGCGCAGACAGAGCCCTTGCTCAAACTGCAAACCAAAGAATACATAGACTTTATCAGAAACTTTACCGAAACGGTCAGTATTATGACTAAAAATTTCTTTGTGGTTGTGCCGTTCACCAGCAATGTTTTCCAAGGAAAAACCGGCATATTTAGCCGACTGTTTTCCCGAAAAAATAAAAAGGAAGAAGCCGCGGCGGCTGAGCTGGACTTTGAAGAAAAAAGGTCCCAGCTGGACGAGCGGATAGGAGTGATAGAGCAGGGCTTGGCTCGATGCGGCATCAAGAGCGTGGCTCTAGGCACTGAAGAAGTGGTGGAAGTGTTTTATAAAGTGTTCAACCCCGGAGAAACGGAAGGAAAAATCCGCACCGAATAATGTTATGTCCATTTTTGACTTATTCAAAAAAAAGAAAGAGGAGCTAAAGGGAACGGCGGATGTTTCCATTATGCCGGTTCTGCCCGAAGAAATATACGAATCCGCCAAGCTGGAATTGCAGGACATCGTGGCCCCGTCCGCTCTGAAGATAGAGCCCAAGTCCATCAACCTCGGAGACAAAATCGCCCGCACTTTCTTCATCATCTCTTATCCGCGGTATCTTTCGGATAACTGGTTTTCTCCCATCATCAATTTGGACAAAGTGTTTGACGTTTCCATATTCATCGAGCCGGTGGACACTTCCCAGGTCTTGCGGCAGTTCCAAAAAAAAGTGGCCGAGGTGCAGAGCCAAATCAATACCCGGGAGGCTCGGGGTATGGTGCGGGACCCGATGCTGGACACCGCCTATCAAGACCTTGAATCCTTGCGGGACAATCTGATCCAGGCCCAAGAAAAACTTTTTGACGTTTCCGTATATATCACCATTTACGCCGATAGCGACCTGGAGCTTTTCAAAATTGAAAATGAAATCAAGTCCATCTTGGAAGCCAGACTCATTTACATCAAGCCGGCTCTGTTCCAGCAGGACACCGGCTTCAAGAGCGTAATCCCCATTGGGAACGATTTATTGAAAGTTTATCAAAAACTCAATTCCGAGCCGCTTTCCAGCATTTTTCCTTTCGTTTCTCTTGACCTCACTTCAGACAAAGGCATTTTGTACGGGGTGAACCGGCAAAATTCTTCTCTGGTCATCTTTGACCGCTTCTCCCTGGAGAACTATAACTCGGTAACATTCGCTAAGTCGGGCGCGGGTAAAAGTTTTGCCACAAAATTGGAGATTCTGCGCTCTCTGATGTTCGACACGGATGTGATAGTGATTGACCCGGAAAAAGAATACGAATATCTGGCGGACGCGGTGGGGGGAAGATATTTCAATATTTCTCTCTCTTCCGAGCACCATATCAATCCGTTTGACCTGCCCATTCCGCATGAAGACGAATCGGCCGAAGACGTCCTGCGGTCAAATATTATAAATTTGGTAGGTCTTTTCCGTCTGATGCTCGGAGGGCTCACCCCGGAAGAAGACGCTCTGGTGGATCGGGCTATTTCCGAAACTTACGCCCTGAAAGACATTACCCCTGATTCCGATTTTGCCAATATTGAACCGCCGCTATTGTCCGATTTTGAAATGGTGCTCGGAGGAATGGAGGGAACCGATTCTGTAATGCAACGCCTGGTAAAATACACCAAGGGTTCCTGGTCCACTTTCTTAAACAAACCCTCAAACGTGGACATCAATAAAAAATTCGTGGTCTTCTCGGTGCGGGATATGGAAGACGAACTGAAGCCGGTGGCAATGTATATCGTGATGCACTATATCTGGACTGCGGTGCGAAGAAATTTGAAAAAACGTCTTTTGGTGGTGGACGAAGCTTGGTGGATGATGAAGTCCGAAGATACCGCTTCTTTCCTCTATAGCATTGCCAAGCGCGGGCGCAAATATTATTTGGGACTGGCAACCATTACCCAAGACGTGGCGGACTTTATGCGCTCGCCTTATGGTATTCCGATTGTTACCAACTCTTCCATCCAACTGCTTCTAAAGCAGTCCCCCAGCACCATAGACGTGGTGGTAAAAACTTTCAATCTGACCGACGAGGAAAAATACCTACTCTTGGAATCCGGTATTGGAGAAGGAATATTCTTCGCAGGACTGAAGCATGTGGCCATAAAAATCATCGCCTCTTACACCGAAGACCAAATCATCACTTCCGATCCGTCCCAGATCCTTTCCATCCGCAAAGCAAAAGAAGAGATGGAGGAGCAGGAAGGAAAGTAGCGCATAAAACAGCGCGTGAGTGTTATAATGTATGGAATAAAATATGAAGAAACCGCTAATTATTCCGCTGATACTGCTGTTTGCTCTGACTGCGTTTTCGGCTCGGGCTCAAGTTCGGGATACCGATATTTCCTTGGAAATCAATCCGGCTTTTCCATCTCCGAACCAGGATGTTACGGCCTCCCTTTCCAGCCAAGTTTTGGATCTGAACAAGGCCCTTATCACTTGGTCTGAGAACGGACAGCAGAAGCAAAGCGGTATCGGAAAAAAAGAATTCCGCTTCAGCTCCGCGGGCTTGGGAATGCCTACCACTATTTCCGCATCCATTGATACAGTGGACGGCAGTAATTTTATCAAAAGCGCCACCGTCCAGCCGGCAGAAGTGGATATGCTCTATGAAGCGCCGGATGCTTATGTCCCCCCTTTTTATAAAGGCAGAGCTCTTCCGGCCAGCCAAAGCAGAATAAAAGTGGTGGCTATTCCGTTTCTCTCTTCGGGCCCCGGAAACAGTAGCGCAAATTTCTCCTACTCTTGGTCCCAGGACGGCCGGAACCAGCCGGAGGGTTCCGGTTGGGGAAACAGTTCTTACACTTTTCAAAACAGCTACTTGGACAACGGCAATACCGTAAGCGTGCAAGTGTCGGACATAGTCAGCCGCTCGGGCGCCGCTGGCAGTATAAAAATCAATACCATCAATCCTAAAATAATTTTTTATCGTCTAGACCCTTCGCTCGGGACCGATTGGAATCAAGCTCTCCAGGACGGTTTTAACGTATCTTTGGATGGAGAAAGTATCGTGGCCGCCCCGTACTTTTTTTCAAAATCGGATCCTGATTCTCCTGGTCTTTCTTACACCTGGACCTTGAACGGCCAAAAATTGAACACTCCGAGCCCTAAAAATATCTTGTCGGTCAAACCGGAGAGCGGCACCAGCGGCACAGCGGAAATAAAACTCACCATAAACAACCTCGGCACCCTCTTCCAAAGCATCAGCAAAACCTTGCAGGTGAATTTTTAGATGAAAAAAATAGATAAAAAAATTTTTGTTTGGGCCGGCATATCTATTTTCTTTGTGAGCGCGTTTGCGCCGTCTAACCTAGCATTGGCTCAAGATGTCGCAAATCGTTTGGTCATATCTGCCAGCCTGGACAAGGCTAATCCAAATTTAATAATTATAACTGCCAAAACTTATAATCTAGAGAAAGAGGTCATAGCTTTCGTAGCTAATCCGTCAGAGGGGATCGTGTTTACCCCTTCAGATGGAACTGGAACTACGGGGGTTTGCAATGCTGGATACCTTCTGCTCCACTCATGCCAGGTAGAGTTCAAGTCTTCAATAAAAAATACGTATAAGATAACCGCTTCTAATGGAACCCTAAATTCAAATGAGATAAGTGTCAAAATAAGTGACAGTGGAATAAAAATAAATAATTGTCCGAGCAGGCAAATAGAGTCTGAAGGAAAGTGCGTCGACGTGATAAGACTGCTTGCAAACCCCGCTACCGCATTGCCGAACGATCCCCTGACCGTAACGGCGTCAGTAATTTCTTCCGGTGGAGACACAGTAAGTTTTTTTTCTGACAATGGAGGAACTTTTTCTCCCAAAAATTCTTGTGTTACTGAAATACCTACTTACCCAAATGCTGCATCCTGCACCGTTAAATTCAGTTCGGGGGATGTTAAGACATACAATTTGTCCGGCTCGGTAAAGATTGACGGCCAAACATATAATTCTTCCAAAATACAGGTTATGGTGGCTGCCAGCTTGAATCCTTCAGAAGAAAATTGCGCTAAACAAAAACCGCCAATGGACTATGACAGCAACACCAAGCAGTGCGTGAAAAAAACCGACCTTTCCTATACTCCGCTGGCCGGATTGCCGGGATTGCCGGAGGGTCAGCCGATTGATACGAGCCAGTCCTGCGCGTTTGGAAATTACTTGAACATAATCTTTAAAGCGGTGATCGGCATCTGCGCGGTGCTGGCCCTGATTATGATCGTGTTCGGGGGTATAGAATATATGACCGGAGGCACCGCCTCGGAAAAATCCGGCGGAAAAGATAAAATCTTGAACGCTATTCTGGGTCTAGTGATTCTTTTGGGCTCTTACGCTTTGTTAAACACCCTAAATCCACAATTATTGAACGTATGTTTGAATTTGAAGCCAGTGGAAATAGTGGTAAAGCCGATAGTAGATTTTGATGTTTCGGGGGCGCAGACCTACAACGGTCAGCCCATTAAGGTGAATTTTGATAAAGAGGCTTATCCAGCAGCGAAGTTTGCCGAACAAAAAACTGGCGTAGACAGGGCGTTAGTTCTAGCAGTATTCGCGCAAGAGACGAATAGCGGAGCAAATACAGGAAAATGTAATTATCAGACCGCAAATATGAATATGAAAAAAGACAACACTGGACGGAATGAACTTGATTATTTAAAACTGATTGTCGGTGAGAATAATTATCAAACAATCAATATGTCCTGTAGTGGTGGCGGTAGCACTCATGGCGGAGCGATTGGATATGTGCAGTTTCTCCCAAGCACGTGGTACAAATACAGGGACCAGGCTGCAGCCATCTTAGGACAACAGCCCAGCGCATGGAATGTAAATGATGCATTGTTGATGGAGGCAATATATATAAAGGCTCTAGGCGGATCAGAACCTAATGAAAAAAGTCAAACCAACGCTGTCTGTGAATATTTCGGAAACTGCAATAATTCAAATATAAGCTGTGGAAACGGTATAGTAGGAACCTACGGCCAGTGCGTCATGGGCAAGAAGGCAAGCATTCAGCAGCAGATCGATGCTGAAATCAAAGCAGGAAAGATAGAGCCATGAAAACCAGAAACATAATTTTTTTGATAGTCGTGTTGGTGGTGATTGCCGCGGGAGTGTGGGGTTTTTTGATTTCTCGCCGGCCTGTTCCCGGAGAATCCCCTTCTTCGGGCGCTACTTTTGTTTCCACTTTTTGGCCTTTCGGAAACACAAACAAAAATGCTCCGTCGGAGACATCCGCTCCGCTTCAAGAAAGTGCTCCGGGACTTCAAGAGACAAACCAAGGGGAGCAGGCGCCGGCGGTAAACTTGCGAAAAGTCTCTAGTATGCCAATAGCCGGCTATGGGGTCTTTATGAAAGAGCGATATGGGGCAAGCGGGGCGCAGAAAGCACCGTACGCGCGTTAC
The DNA here is from genome assembly GCA_021813175.1 of bacterium. Taxonomy (GTDB): domain Bacteria; phylum Patescibacteriota; class Minisyncoccia; order Phycocordibacterales; family UBA9973; genus UBA9973. The sequence goes on from JAKALJ010000004.1 coordinate 12,860, forward strand.
GCGGATAAATCCACCGGAAATATTTATCAGACTTTTGCGGACAAAATAGAGGAGCGCAAATTTTCCGCGTCGGAAGTGCCGGGGTTGTATGAAACCGTCTTCGGAGGGAACGGAGAAAACGTGATTATGCGCTACTTGAAGAACGATGACAGAACCATTGAAACATACGACGGCTCTGTGCCCAAGGAAATTCTCGGCTCGGACACTTCCGCCGCGAACAACCAACTGACCGGGACCTTTCTGCCGGAAAATATTTCAGCTCTTTCTCTCTCTCCCGATTTTTCAAAAATATTTTACATCGCTCCCTCCGGGGAGGGAGTGGCCGGCATTACCGCCGATATTTCCGGCAGAGGAAAATCCCAGGTATTTTATTCTCCCTTCAGCGAATGGATCTCCCAGTGGCCGAACAGCCGGATGATTTCACTCACCACCAAGGCCTCAGGCCAAGCCCCCGGATATATGTACTCAGTAGACCCGACTAATAAAAGTTTCATTAAAATTCTCGGGAGTATAGCCGGCCTGACCACTCTTACCAGCCCCAGTGGGCGGAAAGTGCTATACGCGGACGGAAATATGTCTCTTAGGGTATATGACCGAAACACCGGCCAGTCGGTGGCGATGGGGGTAAACACTCTGCCCGAGAAATGCGTATGGGGGAGCGGGAGCGATGTTATATATTGCGCGGCGCCCAAATCTCCGCCTTCCGCTCTTTATCCGGATGCCTGGTATCAAGGAACAGTTTCCTTTTCAGACAGTATTTGGAAACTAGACCCGTCAAGCGGAAACAGTTCTTTTTTGGCAGACCCTTCCGGAGTGAATGGAATCGGGAACATAGACGCGGTAGAGCTCAAAATAGATCCAAGCGGAAACTATCTATTTTTTATGGACAAAACCAGCTCATATCTCTACGAACTAGTGTTGTAAATAAATATGTGCAGCCGTATATGGCAGGTTCAAAACCTTCCCGAGCGGGGTGTCTCGCAGCGCGTCGGCGCGAGAGGCAGCGCTCCGCCAGCAGGCGGAGACAGCGACCCCGTGAGGGAAGTTTTGAACCTGCCATAGGTAAGTTTTTATTATAGTTCGCGAGAGGGAATGTTCCGAACCTTGTCAAACTCTGTTATAACTCGCCTATATACTTAATTATTACCCGCCGGTCCCTGCCGATTCCTTCAGATTCGGTCTTAAGATCCGTGGCATCGGAAAGAAATTCATGAATAATTCTCCGCTCAAATGCCGGCATCGGGTTCACTTCTATGTTTGACTTGAAATATCGGGCCCTTTCCGCCATCATGTGCGCCATGGATTTTAGATTCTCCACTCTTTTTTTCTGAAAACCGTTTACGTCTATGATCAGGCCGTAGTCAGGTCGTTCTTCTTTTTTGTCCCCCTCTATGTTTTCTCCTTGCCTTCCGTTTTTTTTCTCCGATTTTGCTTCTATCATTTTCCGGACAAGGTGATTAAGGGCAAATATCGCTTCTCCCTCTCTATCAAAAAATGGGCGGGGGTCTTCCACTTCTATCGAAAACCAGGTTGTTTTTAAATTGTCCGGAGAATCCGTGGAAACACCCGCGAACGGCACGGTCAGTTTTTCAAAAAATTCCTTAATTAAACTTTGAATTTCATGCTTTTCCATTTGTTTCTCCTTCTTTTTTTTCTCTTTTTCCCTTTTTCTCCGCATACAGCTGCTGACCGATAGTGAATATATTACTGGTAATCCAGTATAAGGCAACCGCCCCGGAGAGGGTATAAGCGAAAAAGGTCACAATCAGCGGAAAAACATATTTCATCTGCATATTCATGCTGTTTGCCAGATTTTCTTGAAAAGACTTCTTATCGGAACCCTGGGGAGCTTCCGGAGAAACTGGGGCTTTGGGCATAAGACGCGCTTGCAGATATTGAGAAACTCCGGTCAGCAGCGCCAGAACTAAACTTTTTCCTCCAATGTCCGCAATGCCTAAAAAACTCATGCTTGTGTACGCGGGAGCATGAATGAACGGATATAAAACAGAACTGTCAAAGTTTATTCCCTTAAAAAACACATAATAAAGGGCAAAAATTATGGGCAGTTGAATTAAAGTGACCAAACATCCGGAAAGGGGATTTACCTTTTTTTCTTTATAAAGAGCCATGGTGAGCCGGGCTTGTTCTTCTTTGGATTTTCCGCTTCCTTTTATTTTAGCCACTTCCGGCTCCAGCTTTTTCATTTTTGCCTGGCTCTCAATGGCATGCTGAGCAAAAGGGAAAAGGATAAGTTTCACCAATATAGTGAGAATGATGATAGCCACCCCGACGTTCGCCCCCGGAACCACCGAAACTAAAAAAGCCAGCGCGTTCAGTAGTGGCTTGTATAATACGATATTCCAGATATCTCCGAGCATTTCTCTATTCTATACGAAAACTGTGGAAAATCAAAACGTATATAAAGAAGGGTAAATATTGCCAATATTTACTCTTCTTGTATTTGATTTTAGGCGGGGTCTATGCGGTTTTTTTGCCAAGGGTGACAGCGCATAATCCGCCAGATAGACTTAATGAATCCTTTTCCCGCGCCGTATTTTCTTATAGCTTCTTTCGCGTATTCGGAGCAGGTAGGATAAAAAACACAGGAAGGTTTTTTGTTCGGGCTGATCCATCTCTGATAAAATTCAATGCTTTTAATCAGAATTTTTTTCATGCTTCTCTGTTTTTATCTTGCGCAGGATTGCGTCTATTTCTTTTTTTAGATCGATTTTTGGATTTTCTATAACAAAAGCTCCGCAAAACCCCCGGGGTAGAAAAGAGAGTCTCTTCTCCATCTCGACATAGCCGGTCCGCCGGAGAGCGTTTCTCTCTGTAGCTTTTTTTACAGAAGACTTTGGAGCAACAAAACAGATTTTTGGCCCGTTTTTGGGGCTTTTTTCAGGAGGATCAATTAAAAATTTTAAGGAGATTCCGCCGGTGGCCACAAACTTGCCCGAAGAAAACACTCTTTCTAGGATTTTTCGGTCCGCCCTGTGACGTTTTGGGAGCATCTTTATACGGTGCTGATTCTGGCTCGCCCCTTTCTCATCCGCCTTCGCATCACACGCTTGCCGGTCTTACTCTTTGATCTCGAAAGAAAGCCGTGAGTTTTGGCTCTTTTCCTTTTTTTAGGATTATAGGTCCGCGACATTCGGGGAGTATAGCATGTTATAAACAGTTTATCAACAGAGTTAATAAGAGTTTCAAAATTTTACATAAAAAATCATTGTAGTATAATCCTTGACTGAAGTCTGAAGGAGCGGGTAGTTATCAGTCTAAAAAATCCCAAGAGGATGGACACAAAACAATTTTGGAAAAATTGTCTGAAAGAGATTGAAACAGAAGTTTCAAAGGCTAATTTCAGCACTTGGTTCAAAAATACCTCTATCCTAAAAGAGGAGAACGGGGTGGTGTATTTGGGTGTTCCGAATGAGTTTGTCAGAGACTGGCTTAAAAATAAATATCACAAGATGATAACCAAGATTGTGGCGAGCGGGTTTGAAAATATGAGAGCGGTGGAATATATAATCGCCAAAACCGAGGTTTTGAAGGAGGAAGAAGAAAATCCGAAAGAAATGTTTATAAATAAAGAACTGCCGTTAAAGGATTTGTACGTGGACCCGGAAAATAATTTAAACCCCCGTTATCGCTTTGATTCTTTTATCGTGGGGTCCTTCAACGAGCTGGCTCACGCCGCTTCCCAGGCCATCATTGAGAACCCTGGCACTAAATATAACCCTTTCTTCGTTTATGGAGACACCGGGCTTGGAAAAACCCATTTATTGCAGGCCATCGGTAACGCGGTGAAGGAAAAGTATGAAAATAAAAAGGTTTATTATATGACCTTGGAAAAGTTTGCCACTGGTTTTGTGAACGCTATGCAGGGCAATCGGGCAAACTCCTTCAAGGAAAAACATCGCAAATATGATCTTTTAATCATAGATGATATCCAATTCATAGATAAAATGGAAAAGATCCAAGAAGAACTCTTTCATACTTTCAATGATTTTCATGAAGGCAGTAAACAAATAATATTTTCTTCGGACAAGCACCCCAATTTCATCCCGGGCTTGGCGGAACGGCTCAAATCAAGGTTTTCAGCCGGGATGATAGTAGATATATCCAGGCCGGATTATGAATCTCGACTTGCCATCTTAAAAATGAGAGCGAAAGAAAGGGGGGTTTTGGTGGATGATGACATATTGAAATATATAGCTGAATCTATTGATGGAAATATTCGGGAGCTTGAAGGATGCCTAAACACTGTGGTTTGCCAATATCAGTTTAAAAATAAGCCAATCTCTCTTACTGAAGCAAAAACTCTAATTAAGAACAATATCAGACCAAAAAAGAGTGTGGCGATAAAAGATGTGGTGAAGGTGGTGAGTGAACACTACAACTTGGATGAGGCGTCTATATATGACAAAACCAGACGTAAAGAAATTGTCCGAGCCAGACAAGTGGTAATGTATATTTTACGAGAAGATTTTAATATTTCTTATCCAGCCATCGGACAAAAACTTGGAGGAAAGGACCATACTACCGTCATCCATTCTTACGAAAAAATTAAAAATGATATGCGGGAAGACGCTCGACTGGTGCAGGAAATAGAAAACATAAGGGTGATGTTCAAATAACTGTTTATAATAGTTGAAAAACAAAGGAAAAGGTGTTTATAAAAAAGGAAAAGAAAAGTAAAAAATATTTAAAAATAAAAAAAATAAAAAATTTCCGAACGATTATTAAGGTTTAATTAAATTCGTTTAATAAAAAAAACCTTACAAATAAAAGTTTTTATCCGGTTATAAACATATCCCCAACCTTAATAGTATTAATAGTATTTTATAAATAAAAATATAAACAATCATGAAAATAGAATGCGGAGTGGAAAAAATCAGAGAAGCGGTGTTCCAAGCGGAAAGAATTACCGGCAAAAATCTTACTCTGCCAGTGCTTGGCTCGTTGCTTTTTGTAGCTTCCGGAAAATCATTAAAAATAAGAGCTACTAATTTGAATCTTGGTATTGAAATAGAAGTTCCGGCTAAAATCAGCAAAGAGGGAATAGCGGCTGTAAACGGATCGGTAATGAGCGGTATTTTATCCAACATCCCTTCAAGTGAAAATTTAGAAATTGACGGAGATGCTGGAAATATAACTATAAAAACAAAAAGGAATAAGATAAAAATTAAGGGGCAGCCCGCCGACGATTTTCCTACTATTCCTCCGGTTGCCGGCGCTTCTTTTGATATAAGTTCAGAAAAAATTTGCGATGGAATAAAATCAGTATATTACAGTTCTTCGGTATCGGATATTAAGCCGGAAATATCCAGTGTTTATATGTATTCAAATGAAGGGCAGTTAGTATTTGTTTCCACGGATTCTTTCCGTTTAGCAGAAAAAAAAATAAAATTAAAATCTGTTCCAGAAATACCCGGAATACTGATTCCATTCAAAAACGCGGCGGAAATATTACGTGTGCTCGGCGAAACAGACGAAGAAGCAAGAGTGAGCTTCAATAAAAATCAAATATCCTTCACTCTTTCCTCTGTCTATCTCACCTCCAGGTTAATAGACGGTGTTTTTCCGGATTATCGCCAGATAATTCCAAAAGAATATGAAAGTTCCGCGGTGGTTTTGAAACAAGACCTATTGAACGCCCTGAAACTTTCAAATATATTTTCGGATAAATTCAACCAGATTAATTTGGAAATGGATCCTAAGGAAAAAAAATTTGAGTTGTCTTCCGCCAACAGCGACGTGGGAGAAAATAGAACCGCTCTGGATGCCGCTCTTAGCGGAGAGAGAGTGGAACTCAGCTTTAATTATAAGTATTTTCTTGATTGCTTTCAGTCTATTTCTTCCGACAGCCTATCAATAAAAATGAAGGGTTCTTCCAAGCCCATCCTGGTGTCCGGCGTTTCCGACCCATCTTTTTTGTACTTGATAATGCCCATGAATCGCTAGGATGATAGAACTCAAAAACTTACTGGCTAAATACGACAAATTTATTTTTCAAGAGGAGAGTAAGCGCGTTTTAGTGTCCCGAGCCTTATCCGAAGTTCTTCCTTTTTCTGTCGGTCCGGAAAAAATCCAGATAAAAAACAATACCATATACATAGATATAAAACCTCTTTATAAAAACGAAATTTTAATAAAAAGAGATAAAATTTTGGAAAATTTAGAAAAATATATCGGGAAAATCTCTCTTAAAAATATAAGATAGCATAATTTTAATTACCCGACCCCTGCGGCATGCTTACCTTGAAAACAACAGTGCTTTCTCCCCGGTTATAAACGCTATCATAATAAAGCAACTTTAAAGTGTTTATGTCGCCCAGATTTTCCAAACCGGATGGAATGAAAGAAAAACCAAAGGGCATACCTGAACTGCCCAAGTATGAGTTATTTACAAAAACATCCACTTTCTGAAGCGGGAAACGTCCCGAACTTTGTATTTTAATGTCAATCTTCTGGTTTTCGGAGTAAACACTGTTTTCGTTCGGATTTTGAATAACTACTCCGGGGCTGTTGGCGGGAGTGTGAATATCATCGTATGAAGTTGGTTTTTGGTTTAAGGTGACAATAGGATATCTATACTCGTTGTTTCTCCACCATTTCTCCACCGGAGCCTCCCAATGATAAAACTGCGGGTCACTCCCGGGATTTTGAGGCGGCGGGCCGGTTATATTTTTTTTATCCACCCAGTATAGGATGCTATGCACATTGGTAATTACTTTCTCTTCTTTTGTTTCCGGAGGAGTATCTTTGGTAGCCAATTTTCCGGATATTTTGTCTATAAAAAAATTATCATCGCCTTGCCACTTTCCGCGCAAAACCGGCTTTATTGTTTCCGGATCTGCCGCCAAATCCGGTTTTGCGAACTGATCGTTCGGCATATCTTTCAGAACGTAAGTCATAAACTTGTTCCAGATAGGTCCCGCCAAAGTGGCGCTCGAACCCTTAGTGGGAGAATTGTCGGTGTTTCCCGCCCACACCCCCACGGTGATATCCGGAGTATATCCGATAGTCCAAGCGTCCTTTTCGTTGTTGGTGGTTCCGGTTTTTACCGCTACCTCCCGCCCGGGAATTTGAAGCACGGAATTCGCGCCGAAAGTGGGGATGCGCGCTTTGTTATCCGAAAGTATATCCGAAATAGTCAAAGCGGTGTTTTCCGGCAGTACCCGTACCGGATTGGGTGAATATTCTTCCAATATTTTTCCGGAAGCATCTTCCACCTTTAAAATTCCCGTATAAGCATTGCGCGTGCCGCCTGTGGCAAAGGCGCTGTAGGCGCTCGTCATATCAAGCAGGGTCACTTCTCCTCCTCCGATAACCAGAGTCAGGCCATAACGTCCCGGGTCTCCGATGGTAGTAATGCCCATATTTTTGGCCGTTTTGATTGAATCATTTACTCCCGCCAAATAAAAAAGTTTTACCGAGGGAATGTTTCTGGATTGGGCCAGAGCATCCCTGAGGCTGACCGGCCCGAGATATTTATTGTCAAAATTTCGCGGCATATAACAGCTGTCTTTGGTGTATCCCGGCAAGGGAACTCCTTCCGCGGTGCAAGTGGTGGAGAACTCGGTAGGCAGGTCAAACAGCACCGTGGAAGGAGTGAATCCCTTTTCAAAAGCGGTGGCGTAAACAAACGGCTTGAAAGAAGAACCCGGCTGACGGCGGGCCAGAGCCACGTTGTAGTTGCCATCCACACTTTTATCAAAATAATCGCGGGAGCCGACCATGGCCAATATCTGTCCGGTTTTCGGATCGATAGCCACTAGTCCGGCGTTGTCCGAATTATACTTCTTCTGGTTTTCTAAAGCTCCCTGCTTCACTATTTCTTCCGCCTTCTGCTCCAGATTGTAGTCCAAGGTGGTGGTAACCTTCAGTCCCGCCCGCAAAGCCTCCGAGCCATATTTATCCTCCAAATAGCTTTTAATAAAGAAAACGAAGTGAGGCGCCTTAATGCCGATATCCGCCTGGGGCACAAACTGCACCTTTTCTTCCAGGGCTTTTTGATATTGGTCCGGAGTGATGAATTTAAGATCCAGCATGCGACGCAACACGAAATTTTTTCTTTCCTCTAATTTGTCCAAGTGTGATCCGTAAGGAGAAAGATAAGTAGGAGACTGGGGAATAGCCGCCAGATATGCCGCTTGGGCTAAAGTCAAAGCCTGAGCGTCTTCATTAAAATACGTCTTAGCCGCTTCCTCTATACCGTAAATATTTCCACCGTATGGAATTTCGTTCAAATACGCTTCCAAAATGCTTTCCTTAGACATGGAATTATCCACCTCAATGGCTAAAATCCACTCCTTCATTTTTCGAGCGATGGTTTTTTTCTGAGTAAGCAGGGAATTTTTTACCAACTGCTGGGTGATGGTGGAGCCGCCCTGAGTGTTTCCGCCCGGGCCGAAAATATCCACCAAAGCCGCCCGGATTATGGAAGTGATGCGAACCCCGCTGTTGTTCCAAAAATTTGAATCTTCCACCGCCACGGTGGCATTCTTGATGTTCCAGCCCATCTGCGCGAAGCTTATATCTGTTCTCTTTACATCCTGATGCAGATCATAAAGCAGAATTTTTCCGGTGCGGTCGTATATTTTAGTAGAATTTACCACCTTCCGCTGGTTAAAGTCCCGAAAATCCGGGATTTTGAAAGTGGAAATCCAAATTAGCATTCCTCCCGAAATCACGATAACTATCCCAGCAGAAAGCCAAAGGATATTTTTCCACCCTCTGTCAAACAATCTCCGGCCGCGCCCTCCCTCTTTTGTCTTTTTTTTGATCATTATTATATAAGACGGTTTTCTAATAATAGCACAAAAGCGCCTGTGCGGATAAAGAGGTTTCGTGTTACAATCATTTTTATGGATAAAACGGAGAGAAAAAAGGCGATAGAAGACATTCTTACCCGAGGAGTGAGAGATTTTGTGGACCCGGACGGCTCCTTCCGCAAAAAGCTGGAGGAACATCCGGAAAAAGTAGTAATAAAATTCGGAGTGGATCCGACCCGGCCCGATATACATCTCGGTCACGCCATAGTTCTGCGCAAATTGCGCCAGTTTCAAGAACTGGGCTCAAAAGTAATTTTTTTAGTCGGAGATTTTACCGCTCAGATAGGCGATCCTACCGGCAAGAGCAAAATCAGACCGGAAGTTACCTACGAAGAGATAAAGAAGAATATGAAAACCTATTTGGAGCAGGTAAAACTTATTTTACGGGAAGACAAGGAGGTTTTCGCTTGGATCAACAATCTTGATTGGTTTATCAGCATCACTGATTTGGTTTTTTCTCCAGATAGAAAGATAAATATAGAAGGGGCGGACGGACAAAGGATAACTGTGCCCTCAAACACTTTCGTGGGCAAAGCGGCGGAATATGACCTTCTGCAAAGACAGAAAATATACAGCCGGAATATCCTGAATATTACAATGCGCACTTTTTTTTCCACCCTGCGGCACGTTACCCACTCTCGGCTGATTGCCCGGGATATGTTCCAAAAACGGATAGATTCCGGGGAAGAACTATATATGCACGAAATGCTCTATCCCGTCCTGCAGGGCATAGATTCATACGTGCTGGCAAATATATTCGGTTCTTGCGATTTGGAGGTGGGGGGGACCGACCAGCACTTCAATATGCTTATGGGCCGGGAAGTGATGAAAATAAACGGTCTGGTTCCTCAGGCGGTGCTTTCTTTTGAACTTTTGGAAGGCTTGGACGGAAAAGAGAAGATGTCCAAAAGTTTGGATAATTACATCGGCATCACCGATGACCCCGGGGACATGTATGGAAAGATTATGTCCTTGCCCGATACTCTTATCGGACGGTACTTTGAACTTTGCACCTTTACTCCCATGGATGAAGTACAGGGGATTAAGGAGAGTATAAAAGGAGGAGCAAAAAATCCCAAAGAATTAAAAATGGATCTTGCCAGGCAAATAGTGGAGATATATCACGGCAAGGAGAAAGCCGGAAAGGCGGAGAAAAATTTTGTGGATATTTTTCAAAAAGGAAAAGCGCCGGAAGAAATGGAGGAAATAAGCGTGAAAAATGGAGAGAGTCTGGCCGGCGCCCTGGTGCGCTCCCGTATCCTCCCCTCCAAAACAGAGTGGCGCCGATTGGTAGCGAGCGGAGCCATAACCAACCTCGGCACCGGGGAAAAGATTACCGATCCTGAATTCAAACCAAAAGGCGGGGAAAAACTGAAAATCGGCAAGCACCGTTTCGTAAAAATAAAATTATGAAGCAAAGCTTCCTAATTTTTACTAGTTCTCGTCGGAATCATTGAAATCGTCGTTCTCCTGGTCTTCTCCGGGTTCTTCATAGTCTTCGTCTTCATCAAAGTCCCTTCCTTTATCCAGGTCAAACCCTTCGTCAAAATTTTCCTCTTCTTCGTAATTATAGCTCATATTTTTTAAATAATTTTATTAAAAATATCTGGTTTAATCTCGACCTTTTTATCCAGAATTTTTTTGCACCATATTTGTAGCAAAAGGGAAATTGGTTGGCAACAGGCGTTGTGGATAACCGGTGAAAAACCACTTTCCCATCTCCACACGGCAAGTTTTGTTCTATCAGGAGCGGAACCCTCGCGCTTTTAAAGAGACCGGTTTGCTTGGGCCAAACAGGCAAGAGCCATGGCGATAGCGTCCATTTCATCATCGGAACGTTTTTCCTCTTCCATTTTCAACAGCATTTTTACCATTTTCATCATCTGTTTTTTGTCTGCCCGCCCGTCTCCAGCCACTGCCGCCTTGACTTCCGGAGGGGAAGCTTCAAAAATTTTAAGACCCGCTTCGGCCGCCTTTAAGAGCACCACCCCCCTTGCCTCTGCCACCCTCATGGCGGTTTTTTGGTTGGTATTCAAAAAGAGGGTTTCCATGGCAAGCATATTCGGCTTGTATGTATTTATTATTTTTTCGATTTCTTCTCCGATTCGTCGCAAACGACCGGAAAATTCCAAAGAAGGGGCCGTTTTGAAACATTCTGAAAAAAGCACGCGTTCTTTTCCACTCGTTGTTTTTTCCAGAACCGCGATTCCTAATCTTTCAAAACCCGGATCTATGCCAAGTACTCGCATGATATATTTTGCATATTTGAAATCTACTCCAATTATTTTTATTCCGCGTTGGTGTACACTTCCTGCACGTCGTCGTTGTCCTCAAGCTCATCCACCAGCTTTTCCAAAAGCTCCAAGTCTTTGTCGGAAAGGGCAATAGTGTTCTTTGGTTTCCAAATTATTCCTTCGGGAGTGTTTTCTTTGTCAAAAGCCCATGCCGCCGAGCCCATGCCTCCCAAGCTGAAGCCGTTTTTTGAAAAAATATGCTTGATTTCTTGAGCGGTGCGGTTTCGGCTGTCCGTCAAGGTCTCAATGATTATTCCCGCGCCGCCCGGGCCGTACCCTTCATACATTATTGCCTCCATATTAGCCGAGGGCTCACTGCCTTTCTTCACCGCCCGATCAATCACTTCTTTCGGCATATTTACTTTCTTCGCTTTTTCTATGGCTGCCCGGAGTCCGGGCGAATCTTTTCCGCCCGCGAGTTTCGCTTCCACCGAAATGCTTCGCGATAATTTTGAAAACACTTTGCTCTTCTTGGCATCAGTAATCCCTTTCTTGTGTTTTATTTGCGCCCATTTGTTGTGTCCGGACATAATGGTTGTACATCAAAAAATTACAAAAATTTTTCCTGTTTTTCTTCCGACATTTTTTGGCCAAGATGCTCATATGCTTTCTTGGTGGCTCTCCGTCCGCGGGCCGTGCGCTCAATCAGGCCCAGCTGCAAAAGATATGGTTCAATCACTTCTTCTACCGTGGCCTCCTCTTCGGACATGGCCGCGGCCATGGTTTTGAGGCCTACCGGCCCTCCGCCGAATTTGTTTATAAGGGTATTTAAGAATTTTTTGTCTGAGGCGTTTAGCCCCAATTCGTCTATGGAAAGCATTTCCAGGGCTTTTTTTACCGTTTCTTTATTAAGCGGTTTTTTATGCACCTGGGCGTAATCTCTACAACGTTTCAGAAGGTAATTGGCGGTGCGAGGAGTAAAACGGCTGCGTTTGGCTATTTCTCTAAGGGCCTCCTGTTCAAGTTTTGCCCGCAATATTTTACTGGACCTTTTTACAATTTCAGCAATCTCCTCGTTAGAATAAAATTCCATTCGGAACACCCCTCCGGAAAAACGGGAACGAAGCGGAGAGGAAACAAGGGCAGCTCGAGTCGTAGCGGCAATCAAGGTAAAAGGCGGCAAATCCAACTGAATAGTGCGGGCGGAAGGACCTTTGCCGATGATGATATCTATTACTCCTGATTCCATGGCTGGGTATAGAACTTCTTCCACCATCTTATTCAGCCGATGAATTTCATCAATAAACAGAATGTCTCCCGGAGCAAGATTGGTGAGTATGGAAGCTAAGTCACCGACTTTTTCTATGGCCGGACCGGAAGTGATTTTCATCTGCCGGCCGGTTTCATGGGCGATCAAATGGGCCAGGGTGGTTTTGCCCAAACCAGGCGGGCCGTAGAATAAAATATGTTCCGGTATATGTCCTCGCTCCACCGCGGCCGAGAGCAGAATTTTCACGTTATCCTTGATGTGCTTTTGCCCCACATATTCGTCCCAGTTTTCCGGCCGAAGAGCCCTGTCCAGCAAGGAGTCCTCCGGCCTTTTTTCGCCAGTTTTTTGCGTTTGTCTTATATCGGTTATACTTGACATTTGTTTTATGTTATGCTATATTGCTGCCAGAGAACACTTATGCCCGCCTTTTCAACAGCAAATAAACAAGGTTATTCTATTATATCACTTTCTGCGTTTGACTTCGCGGTATAATAGCAGGCAGAAAAAGTTTTTTACAAGAGGACACTAATCTCTAAGCAATCAGCCGTTAGGTTATACATGTTTTCGGAAGGACGTCCTGGCTCCCTTCGGGTCCCTGGGACTATCCTTTAGGATATTGTTACTTTTCGGGCAGAGCTCGAAAAGGATTGTTTAGAGATTAGTGTTTTTTTGTTTGCGGATTATTCTTCGTAAAGATCCACCACGCTTTCCACTTCTTCTATGGAAGTAATTCCTCGGAGAATTTTTACCAGCCCATCCTGACGCATGGATAGAATGCCTTGAGTTCTGGCTATTTTTTTTATTTCTCTTTCACTCGGATTAGTGGAAATTATTTTTTCTATGCTTTCGTCGGTCTTAATAGCTTCAAATATGCCAATACGTCCCTTATAGCCTATGCCATTGCATTTATCACATCCGGCCGGACGGAAAAATTTCTGCGCGGCGGATGGATTTATGCCGTACTTTGAAATGTCTTTATTCTCCGCTTTAATACTCTCCGACACCAACCGGATTGCTTCCTGCTCTCTGACGGAAAGAGCCGCCTCTTTTTTGCAATAAGGACATAATTTGCGCACCAAGCGCTGGGCTAAAGACAAGGACAGGGCCGAAACCATTATTTTGGGATTTGCTTCAAGATCTATCAGACGGGGAATCACCCCGGCCGCGTTGTTGGTATGCAAGGTGGAGAAAACCATATGCCCGGTCAGGGCCGCTTCAATGGCAATCTTGGCCGTCTCCGGATCGCGGATTTCGCCCACCATAATTACGTCCGGGTCCTGTCGCAAGGCGCTGCGCAAGCCCTCTAGAAAAGTATATCTGCCTTCTTCTTCCTGGGTTTGGATGATGCCGTCCAGATGGTATTCGATCGGGTCTTCTATGGTAATGATTTTTATCTCGGTGGAATATATTTTCCGCAAGAACGCGTATAGGGTAGTGGTTTTGCCGCTGCCGGTCGGTCCAGTTACCAGAATCATGCCGTTTGGTTTCTTTATTTCTTCCTCTATGATGGAAAAAAGGAACGGTTCAATGCCGAGCTCTTCCAGCTTCACCCGTATGGCTCTCGGATCCAGGATGCGCATCACGATGGATTCGCCATAAGCGCCCGGAATCATAGAGGTGCGGACATTGATCTCTGTTTCTCCTTCTATAATGCTAAAGCGGCCATCCTCCGCGGCTCTGGAAGTAAGTTTCATGCCTGACAGAAGTTTTATCCGGGAATTCAAAAAGCGATATAAATCCAGTTCAAAAAAGAATACATCATGAAGCACTCCGTCTAGACGCAAGCGCAGGCGCGCCCTGTCTTTTTCCGGCTCAATATGCACATCCGAAGCCTCTACGGCAATTGCCCCGGCTAATATTATTTCCAGCATCCGGGAAACTTTATGCACTTGGTTTTTACCTCGCACTTTCTCTATGAGCGCCTGTATATCCTGCATTTTCTTTATTTCCCGTGCGGTGTCGCGCAGAGTTTCCCCCGAAACTTCTAAAGTGCCGGCTTGCCCGCTCTCCGCCATGGAAAGCTCCTGATATCTATCCCACACTTTTTCCAAACTAGCCGTAGAAACCATGTAAAAAACCGCTTCTCGGTTCTCCAGTTTCATATCCTCCTTAAGTTTATTTATGGTCTCTTCTTTGGGAACCCGGATAGCGATAAAAATATCCTTGCCGGAAAGTCGAAAAGGAGCCACTCCCATTTTCCGGGCATTTTCTTCGGAGATGTAGCGAAGGGCCTCGTTATCTACTCCAAGCGTGGAAAGATTAAGATAAGGCAGATGATATTTCGTTTCCGCCAGCATTTTCACCAGCTCTTCCTCTTCTTCTTTGCGCAGGTCCGCAAATTCTCTTTCTTCTTTTTCTTCGTCAAACGGGATGTCTGGTTGGGCGTCCGCCATATGCTAATGATACAACAGAATCGGCCAAAATGATATATAATTTTGTTAATGACAAAGAAAATTAAAACCCTGGTGCTTTTGGACGCTCATGCCATAATCCATCGGGCATACCACGCTCTGCCGGACTTTCTTTCTTCCCGGGGCGAGCCCACCGGCGCCCTGTACGGGTTATCCAGTATGCTTATGAAAATAATTTCGGAGTTAAAGCCGGATTATATAGCGGCTTGCTATGATCTGCCCGGCAAAACCTTCCGGCATGAGGCGTACCAGGAATACAAAGCCGGCCGGGCCAAAGCGGAAGCGGCTCTGGTGGAGCAGTTAAAAAGCTCGCGGGAGATATTTGAAGCGTTCAATATTCCGATTTACGACAGCCCGGGATTTGAAGCGGATGACATTCTCGGCACTATCGCCGCCAAACTTAAAGAAGAAGAGGATTCAGGCAAACTTCGGATAATCGTCGGAAGCGGAGACATGGATACAATGCAGCTGGTGCGCGGAGAAAAAGTGCAGGTTTATACACTGAAGAAGGGGTTGAACGATACCATCTTGTATGACCAGAAAAAAGTGGAAGAACGTTTTGGTTTTTCTCCGGAATTTCTGCCGGATTACAAAAGCCTGCGTGGAGACCCCTCGGATAACATTATCGGGGTGAAAGGAATAGGGGAAAAAACGGCTACCGAATTAATTCGAGAATTCGGCACTATAGAGAGAATTTATGAGAAACTGAAGCAGAAAGGAGGAGAAGAACATTTGAAAGAACTTGGATTGTCGGAACGGTTGATTAAACTCTTGCGGGAAGGAGAAGAGGAGGCGCTCTTTTCCAAAACTCTGGCCAAGATACGGACGGATTGCCCCATAAAATTTTCCCTGCCTGAAAAAACTTTCTGGCAAACGGCGGACCCCAAAAAGATAGAAGGCATATTTGAAAAATTTGAATTCCGCAGCCTGCTTTCTCGCTTAAAAAATTTTTTCGGGCGGAATGATACGAAGGAAACAACGGCAAATTCTGAAAAAATAAACTCCTTGGAACTCAAGGAAACCTCTATCGCTCTCTGGCTTCTCAATTCAAGCGTTTCTAATCCCAACATGGATGATATCTTGCGCTTTGCCAAAACTGAATCGTTCCCGGAGGCCCGGGAATATATTTTCAAAAAATTAAAGGAAGAAAACCTTCAAAAAGTGTATGAAGAAATAGAAAGGCCTATAATTCCGGCGGTAGAAGAGATGCAAAGGAGGGGAATTTTGATTGATAAAGAATATTTTAAGAAACTTTCCCGGGAATACCACAAGGATTTAGATAAGCTGACAGCCGGCATATATAAAGAAACAGGCGGAGAGTTTAATCTCAACTCTCCGAAACAACTCTCCGAAGTTTTATTTGGCAGGCTTGGTTTAAAATCAAGAAAAAAAAGTTCGGGTGGAGCCAAATCCACCAGCCTTTCCGTTTTGGAAGAATTGGAAGAAGAGCATCCTATTATTAAAAAAATTATAGAATACCGCGAGCTTGCCAAACTTCTGTCTGGATATATTGACGCGATTCCCAAAATGACCGGAGCGGACGGGCGTCTGCGGGCGGAGTTTATCCAAAATGGAACGAGCACCGGACGGTTTTCTTCCCAAAATCCAAATCTGCAGAATCTTCCGATTAGGAGTGAACTAGGCAAGCGTATCCGGCGAGGTTTTATTTCCCAGAAAGGATTCAAACTGGCCGCTTTTGATTACAGTCAGATAGAACTTAGAGTGGCGGCAATTTTATCGGGCGACGGAAAACTCACTGAAATTTTTAAAAAAAATGAAGACGTTCACGCCGGCGTGGCTTCTTACGTATTTGGAAAGCCGCCGGAGGAGATAACTCCGGAAATGCGCCGGCAAGCGAAGGTGATAAACTTCGGCATTCTTTACGGAATGGGGATAGCCGCCTTGCGCCGGAATCTTGGCGGCACTCGCGAAGAGGCGCAAAAATTTTATGATAATTACTTCAGCCAATTCAAAGAACTAAGCGGATATCTGGAGGAAGTGAAAAAATTTGCCACCGAACGCGGATACACTCTCACTCTTTTTGGACGCCGCCGGCTTTTTCCGGACATCCGTTCAAGAATTCCATATCTAAGAGCTCTTGCTTTGCGCACTGCGGTGAATGCGCCCATTCAAGGCACGGCCGCGGACATCATAAAGCTGGCTATCCGGTATGTTAGAGAGGATCTGGAGAAAAAGGATTTACTGAGCAAAACTCATCTGGTCCTGCAAGTGCACGATGAGCTCATATACGAAATTGAAGAAAAATATTTATCCGAATCGGAGAAAATCATAACCGACGCCATGCAATCGGTATTAGGGAGGTCTTTTCTTCACTATAAGACGGATATACCGCTTCTAGTGCGTTCCGGTTCCGGAGAAAACATAAGGGAACTGAAATAGTCCAAGAAGAAAGTTCGGCTCCCCCATTTTGTTTTTTCTTCCAACACGTTCATGGTATAATTTGCGAATGTCTGAAAATGCTCAAAATCACAACCCGCACAAAAACAAAGTGCATAAGGCCTTAGCGCACTCATACTCCTGGTATTTTCTGTTTTTTCTGGCGGGGGTCGGTCTGGACACTCTTTTTCCCCTAAAAATTTTCCAAAATTCCGCCGTGCAGCCGGTAGGAATCGCTTTGGCGGCCCTGGCCACAATTCTGATTTATTGGGCGCAAAAAAGCTCCAAAAAACTTGACAAGCGGAATTTAAGCAAGGAGACTTTTCGAAAAGGGCCGTACAAATATATGCATCATCCCACTCATATGGGGCTCTTTTTGCTTCTGCTCGGGCTTGCTCTGATGGCCAACGCCATGTATCTCCTTATCCTGACCATTTTTTACGGAATTTTAGCCAAAATGTTTTTCTTTCGGAAACAGGATTCCATTCTTGAAGCGAAATACGGGGAGCATTTTCGGGAATACAAAAAGTCGGTAAAATTGAAATTTTAGAACCGCCCCCGGGCCGCGAAAATATGCCATGTTACATCTTTTCTCTGGAGAAGATATAGAAAAAAAAAGAGCCGCCTATGACCGGCTGATGATTTCCCTGCCGGAGGGCACGGAAATTTTTCATATCAGCGCCAGAAACTTTGATCCGGTTCGCATAGAGAGCTTTTATTCCAGCTCCAGCTTGTTCTCCGGCAAAAGCGCCCTGGTATTTGAAGACATTCTGGAAGGAAAAGAAGAAAAAGAGTTTTTATTTAGTCGTCTGGACAAGCTGGCCGCTTCGGAGAACGTTTTTATTTTTTTGGAAGGGAAGCTCGGCAAGCCAGTCCTCGGTTTGTTTGAAAAAGCGGGAGGGGAGGTGAATATTTTTTCTCTGCCAAGGAACGAGAGTGGACAGAAGTTCAACAGCTTTGCTCTGGCTAACGCGCTTTGCGAACGCAACAAACTGTCTTTGTGGCTTAACTTTTGCCGGGCGCGGGAAGCCGGAATAGAGCTTGAGCCGCTCTCCGGCATTCTTTTTTGGAAAGTAAAAGACATGCTCTTGAAGCGCAATTTCCATAAATTTTCCGAAAAAGAGCTGAAAGAACTGGCTGGAAAAATTTCCTTGCTTTTGCCCAAGGCCAGGGCCCTGGGTCGAGACGCGGAAGCCGCTTTTGAAGAGTTTCTTTTGGAAGCGTTCTAGAGCAAGACTTCCCCTTGTGGTTTCTTCCGGCCTTAAAGGAGTGAATCTAGCCCTAAACCCAGGAATAAAATAACCGCGATGGAAGAGGCGGCGGAAGAGTAAAGAAGCCAAAGGGTAAAAGCCTTAGCGAGCGATACCCCGTAAACATTTTTTAAGAAAAAGACGGTAAAAGGAATGCCAGCCAAAAATAACAGCGCAGGAACCATAGCCGGCAGGCCAAAAAAGTTTGACAGAAAAATCAGACCCGCGAAGTATCCCATAAATCCTCCCGCGGATAGAGCCTTCAAAAAAGTCCTACCCTTGCAGTTTAGAGCCTTTGCCAGAAACATCGCGCAGAAAGCGATAAACAAAACCAAGAGAATTTCCAAAACCGCCAAAGATATTTTGTTCACATTCTGCGCGAGCATTGAAACCGCCAGAAAAAAAAGAGCGCCGATAATTCCAAAAAGGACGGCTCCATCTGTTTTTAAAAAAGGAGAAGATACAACCGAGCTTAAAGCCGCCGACGATTCTTTTTTCAGTTCAAAATCTCTTTGTCCATGTATCTGTATGCCTGTCTGTTGCCGCGGTTCGCCAGGAAACGGCCATATAATTCTGGCTCTGACTTCGCTCTGTTCGGGCGCCGC
>JAKALJ010000005.1:0-13846 GCA_021813175.1 bacterium
CCGCCGACGATTCTTTTTTCAGTTCAAAATCTCTTTGTCCATGTATCTGTATGCCTGTCTGTTGCCGCGGTTCGCCAGGAAACGGCCATATAATTCTGGCTCTGACTTCGCTCTGTTCGGGCGCCGCAGCCGGCGCGGGCGGCGCGGATTCCGACCCGGCTCCCGCTGTCCTAAAACCCTCCTCCGCATCCTCCAGATTCCATCCATTAGCCAGCAGGTCTCCCGCGATTTTTTCCCGGCTGTTTCCTAAAGACAACTGCTTTTTGATGTAGTCCACTAATTCCTTGGTAATCATATACCGCCTAAATTATATAATTCTTTCTTCTCTCCTGGAAGTGGAAAGCCCGCCGGGCGTACGGATTTTCCATCTTTTGGCTTTATACTGCCCAATGGTATTAGAAAATATTACAGATAAATTTTTGTCCGCCCGGGGGGAATCGAACCCTCGACCCTCTCCTTAAAAGGGAGCTGCTCTACCGACTGAGCTACGGGCGGAAAAAACGACCTCAGCGCTCGGAATTAAAATCTATCCCGCTATGCCATTACTAGAACAAACCAAATATATAGGAAACTAACCATAAAATCAAGAATTTATCCTTGTTTTTTCAGCCAGTCAATCATTTTTTGGAAAGTGGCGGGGCCGGCATTGCCGTCGGGGGACAGACCTTCCGCTTTTTGGAAAGCGGCTACCGCTGAGACTGTGCCCTTGCCGTAATCATTATCCACTTTGATGGAAGTATTTCCATAGGTTTGCAAGAATTTTTGTACTGTGCCCACCCGAGTACCCTGCGATTTTTCTTTCATTACTACTTTGTCGCTGATCAATTTCTGCAATTGGCCTATCAAGTCCTGGTATTTGTAGCTGGCCGGGGTCTGATTTTGAACGGACGGTTGGTCGGTTCCCGAAGCGCTTGGAGCGGGCTGGCTTTCCGATTGCAGGGCGGAAAGCTGGTTTTCCAGCTTGCTTACCTGGTCTCGCAACGCTTGATTTTCTTTAAGGAGGTCCGCTTCTCTTTGCTTTGAAGCGCTTAGGCTTCCCGGTTCCAAAGTGGCGAAAGCCCAATAAGCGGCCACTATTGTCAAAATTAGAATAATAAGCACGATTAATATTGATTTAAATTTTTCCATAGTACCCGCGATTATATCATTTATTAATGATATTTTCCACCAGTTTCTCTTGTCCGGGATACAAAAACAAAAGCCAGCGCCGGGCCAAGTCTTTTTTACCCTCCGCTAAATAGAGGAGGATAAGGTTTTGATAAGTCCCGACATAAGGAAAAGGAACCGTAAGCGCTTCAAAATACAGTTTTTCCGCCTTTTTATAATCGCCGAGTTTGAAATATACCAGGCCGAGATTGTTCAAGCCCTTGGAATATACCGGCTTGATGCTTCGGGAATATTCGAGTTCTTTTTTCGCTTTTTGCAAATCTCCGCGCAATAGATACATGGCTCCGGCATTTGAAGCGGATAGCACGCTCTCTGGCGCGCACTTGGCGGCGGCTAGGAACAGCCGTTCTTCCGTGAGCCATTTTCCTTGTTCCATAAAAGTGAAAATTCCATAGACCGCAAGGATGGCCACGAGCAAAATAGTTATTATCCAAAAAATTATTTTCGCTTTTTTTCTGTTGCTTTCTGCCTGCTCAAATATTTTTTCGTAAGCTCGCCACACCAAGAAAACCGCGATAAAACATATGCCAAGGGAAGGGAAAAGGAAAAGTCGTTCGCCGGCTATAGCCCCGATGGGAAAGAAAAAATTTGACACCGGTAGAAAGGAAAAGAAAAAAATACCCGCCCCCAAGGATATGGCCGGCTCTTTTTTGATAAAGGCAAACAGAAGAGCAATCATCAGCAGGAAAAATCCGAGGCCTAAAAGGACACTCGGATCCGAGAATGAATGAACCACCGGAATTTGATTGTAAGAATAATCAGAACAGAGACCCAGGGGAACGAAGGTTTTTGAGAGATACATCCCGAGCACTTTGAAAGCCGTGGCCACCCGCGAAAACGTATCGGAAAAAATCAGCGGATTTTCTATGATGCTAGTTTTCACCCCACCGATGTAGTTTTGGGGAGTGAGAGCGAAAAAGCGAAGAAAAAAGTAAAAAGCGGCAGCCAGTATGGTGGCGTAGACCGGCCAGTCCGCCAGCCGGCGGATTTTATCCCGGAATTTACCGCCGAAATTGTTTTCCCGGAAAAACAAAATCAGAAAAACCAGGGGTATGGCCGCCACCGCCATTTCCTTAGAAGCAATAGCCAGGAAAATCCAGATTCCGATAAGCCATGGCCTCGGTTTTTTCTCTCGGGCGCATTCATGCATGGCCAGCACGGAGAAAAGAAGGGCTAAAATATCTCCCCGGCCGGTAATGTTTGCCACCGCTTCGGTGTGGATCGGCAGTATTAGAAAAAGGATAGCCACCCAAAAAGCCGGCCCTTTCCTTTTAAATATTTTTTCAGCCAGAAGGTATATAAAAAAACTTGCGAGCGCGTACAGGAGAATATTCTCTAAGTGAAACCAAGCCGGACTTTGCCCGAACACGGAAAGATCCAAGGCAAAGTTCGCTATCGTGAACGGACGGTATAGAGCGGTGCTCATGTCCCAATACGGATGCAAGAGTATCTGCCCTAAATTTCCGCCGGTAAGCCAGCTTGCGTTCTCTAATATATAAACATCGTCCTTCACAAAATCTCCCGCCAGAGATTGTCCATAAAGGAGAATGACTAGAAATAGAAGAATAAAAAATATGTTTTGTTTTTTGCTCAGCAGGTTTTTCAGCATCGTTTTTATGATATCATTTTTTTGGTGTATAGTGGGATAATAGGGCCGAAGGGAGGACTTAAATTTTGCGAGGTCCTCGGTTCTCCTCGCCCAAAGTTTGCTCCTTTGGAGCTGGAAGCTCGGCCAGACCATCGCAAAATTTAAGTCCTCCCTTCGGCCTCTTCAAGTATGCCCACAAAAAACAAAAATTTTATACTTAAAAGCGCGTTTAAGCCGGCTGGGGACCAGCCCAAAGCAATTTCGGCGTTGTCTCTCGGTCTTGCCAAAGGCATGAAAAAGCAGACTCTGCTCGGCGCCACCGG
The DNA here is from genome assembly GCA_021813175.1 of bacterium. GTDB lineage: Bacteria > Patescibacteriota > Minisyncoccia > Phycocordibacterales > UBA9973 > UBA9973. The sequence continues at coordinate 3,079 of JAKALJ010000005.1, forward strand.
CACGGGCAAGACTTTTACTATGGCAAATGTAATCGCTGAATATGACAAGCCGACACTGGTCATCGCCCACAACAAAACCCTGGCTGCCCAGCTAGCCCAGGAGTTCCGCGGATTTTTTCCGGACGCTGCCGTGCATTATTTTGTCTCTTATTACGATTACTATCAACCGGAAGCGTATATGCCGGTGTCGGATACATATATAGAAAAGGACGCGCAGATTAACAAAGAAATAGACCGCCTGCGCCACGCCAGCACCCAGGCATTGCTGACCAGACGCGATGTAATTATTGTGGCCAGTGTTTCTTGTATCTACGGCTTGGGGTCGCCGGAAGAATATGAAAAAGTGAATTTGAAATTGGAAGTGGGAATGCGAACGGATCGCACCGCGCTCATGAAGCGCCTGGTCGGCATATATTTTGAGCGCACCAACGCCGATCTTGCCCCGGGCACTTTCCGCTCTATCGGCTCGCGGGTGGAATTTATGCCAGTCTCCGAGACAGTGATGTATCAGACAGAAATAGAAGGCGGGAAGATTTCGCGGATCCTGAAGGTGGATCCGGTGTCTTCACAGGTGCTTTCCGAAGAGAAAAATATTTTTGTTTTTCCAGCCAAGCATTTCATCACCGATGAATCGGAGAAGAAGCGGGCTATTGCCGCTATCCGGGAAGAACTGAAAACCCAGCTGAAAAAATTTGAAAAAGAAGGAAAGCTCTTGGAGGCGGAACGCCTAAAGCGCCGGACCAATTATGATTTAGCCATGATGCAGGAGATCGGCTACTGCAACGGCATTGAGAACTATTCTCGGCATCTATCCGGCAAGGCGGCTGGCGAGCCGCCCGAAACATTACTCTCTTATTTTCCGCACATAACCGATGGCACCGGAGAAGGTAAAGATCTTTCTTTGCGGGGTGTCTCGCAGGCCGACGGGCCGAGAGGCAGCGCTCCGCCAGCAGGCGGAGACAGCGACCCCGCAAGGAAAGATTCTTTACCTTCTCCGGATTTCTTGACGATTATAGATGAATCGCACGTGACTCTTCCGCAATTGCGAGGTATGTATGCCGGAGACGTTTCCCGTAAAGAAACGTTGGTGGAATACGGGTTCCGTTTACCTTCCGCGAAAGATAACCGACCTCTAAAATATGAGGAATTTGAACAGAGGATCGGCCCTGTGATCTATACCAGCGCCACTCCCGGAGAAGAAGAAAAAAAAGAAAGTAACCAGATCGTGGAGCAGATCATCCGCCCGACCGGACTTTTGGATCCGGAGATTATTGTGAGACCTATAAGCGAACAGACGAGCCGGCAGAAGGAGAAGGATTTTGCAAGGTCCTCGGTTCTCTTCACCCGTCGAAAGTCGGGCTCGGCCAGACCCTCGCAGAATGCTCATGCCCCGTGCGGCTACAAAGGGCAGATTCAAGATTTTATCCAAGAAGCGGAGAAAACAGTAAAAAGAGGTTTCCGGGTTCTGGCAACCACTCTTACCAAGAAAATGGCCGAAGATCTTGCCGCATATTTGAAGGATCCGCCGGCGGGCGAAAAAATCAAAGCCGAATATCTGCATAGCGAGGTTAAAACCATTGAACGTATCCAAATACTCACTAATTTTCGCAAAGGGAAGTTTGATATTTTAGTGGGGGTGAACCTTTTGCGCGAAGGACTGGATCTGCCGGAAGTCGCGCTCATAGGCATCCTGGACGCGGACAAAGAAGGATTTCTGCGATCCGAAACTTCACTCATCCAAACTATCGGCCGAGCGGCCCGCAATGCCGAAGGAAAGGTAATTTTATACGCGGATGTTCTGACCGGTTCTATGCAAAAAGCAATCAACGAAACCAACCGCCGGCGCGCCGTCCAGATCGCCTACAACAAAAAACACGGCATCACTCCGAAAACCATCATGAAAAACATCAAGGATATCACCGAGGAGCTCAAAAGCGAACATGACAAAGCGGTAAAGTCCGAACTGGATGCGGATATTGATCTTTTCCGCCGGACGATGCGCGAGACGCAGAGGGTCGCAAAGAAGAAACAAAAGACTTTCGCGCTCTCGGATGCCGAATGGGACAAGCTGGTATTTGAGAAAATAATCAAGATGAAAGAAAAAGAAATGAAAACAGCGGTAAAAGAACTGGACTTTGAGACCGCGGCCATCCTGCGCGACGAGATTGCCGAGTTAAAAGAAAGAATATGACGAGCAAAAAGGCCGAGAGCCGAAAAAACAAAGAAAATAAGGAGGAACACGACGAACACCCGGAAGTCGGACGGATAATGATTCGGGGCGCCCGGACCCACAACCTGAAGAATATCAACGTGGAAATGCCTAGAAACAAGATGGTGGTGCTGACCGGAGTTTCCGGCTCCGGAAAATCTTCCCTCGCCTTTGATACCATTTTCGCCGAGGGCCAGCGCCGGTACGTGGAGTCGCTTTCTTCCTACGCCCGCCAATTTCTGAATCAGATGCCTAAGCCCGATGTTGATGAGATTTCGGGTTTGTCTCCGGCTATTTCCATAGACCAGAAATCCCGCTCCAACAATCCTCGCTCCACAGTGGCTACCATTACCGAGATCTACGACTATCTGCGGGTGATGTACGCCCGCATCGGACATCCGCATTGCCCGGTGTGCGGCGAAGAAATCAAAAAGCTTTCCAATGAAGAAATTTTTAATTTTGTCATGGAGAAAGTAAAAAATTTTGAAAAGAAAAACAAACGCAAAGTAATGGGGGTAGAATGGAACGAAACAGAAATGAGTATTTTCTCTCCGATAGTGCGCGGGCGGAAGGGAGAATACTACCAATTGCTCTATGACCTGCTCGGCAAGGGTTTTTCCGAGATTCGCCTAGACGGGCAGATGAAAAAACTGCGGGAACAAGTCGTGCTTTCCAAAAACAAAGCGCACAATATTGACGTGCTTGTGGACCGTTTTGCCTTGCATGAATTTAAAGACGACAAAGAGGCCACCCGAATGCGCCTGTCCGAAGCTATCGAACGGGCATTGCTCGAATCCGACGGACTAGTGACAATAAAGATCGGGGATTCGCCTTCGCCCGCTGACAGCTCGAGCGGAAACGAGTTTATTATGTCCGCCAAGTTTGCCTGCAAGAACGACGGTTTTTCTTTCCCGGAAGTGGAGCCGCGGCTCTTTTCCTTCAATTCTCCTTACGGCGCTTGTCCGGTGTGCAATGGTCTTGGCACAAAATACTTTGGCGGAACCGAATTATGCGATGTTTGTCATGGAGCAAGACTGCGCCCCGAAGCGCTGAATGTATTTCTGTATGCCGGGCACGACCGCCGGAATATTTTGGACCTTTCTTCTCTCTCCATCGCCGAAGCGGCGGAATTTTTTAAAAAGCTGAAACTTTCCGAAAAAGAACGGGAAATTTCTTTGCCCGTGGTGAAGGAAATCCAGGCCCGTTTGCAATTCATGCTGGACGTGGGTTTGGACTATCTGCAATTGTCCCGCAAAGCCAATACCCTCTCCGGCGGGGAAGCCCAACGCATCCGGCTCGCTTCCCAACTTGGCTCCCGTTTGGTAGGCGCTCTGTATGTGCTCGATGAGCCGACTATCGGCCTGCATCAGCGGGACAATGACCGGCTGATCCGGACTTTGCAGAACTTGCGTGACCTGGGGAATACGATTCTGATCGTGGAGCATGATGAAGACACTATTTACGCTTCGGACTATATAATAGATATCGGCCCGCGAGCCGGAGTACACGGCGGAAAAGTGGTGGTTTCCGGATATCTGGACGAACTGCTCACAGCCCCCCAAAACCAGAGTGGTTCCCGAACCCTTGGGTATCTTCGCGGAGAGGAAAAAATTTCCGTTCCGGAAAAACGTCGGGTGCCCAAAGGCGTTTTGCGAATTACCGGCGGCAGAGTTTTTAATATAAAAAATATGAACGTGGAAATTCCGCTCGGAGTGATGAGCGTGATCACCGGAGTATCCGGCTCGGGCAAGAGTTCTCTGATGTATGAGATTCTGTACAAGAATCTGCAAGCCCGCCTTGAACACAGATACCGTTCAGCGCAAGTGTTCAACTGCGCTTCTTTTACCGGAGCCGAATATCTTTCCAGGGCAATTCTGATAGATCAATCTCCGATCGGCCGTACTCCGCGCTCCAACCTTGCCACCTACACCGGCTCTTTCACCCACATCCGCGATCTTTTTGCCGCTACACCGGAGGCGCGCCTGCGCGGCTGGAAAGCAAACAGATTTTCTTTCAATGTGAAACCCGCCAGTGGCGGGGGACGGTGCGAGGCCTGCGAGGGAAACGGCGAGATCGCGGTGGAAATGCATTTTTTGCCCACCGTGTATGTCACATGCGATGTGTGCGGCGGCAAACGTTTTGACAAAGAGACGCTCACCGTAAAATACAAGAAGAAAAATATTCACGAAGTATTGAAAATGACAGTGGAAGAAGGACTTCAATTTTTTGGAGATATTCCCGCCATCGCGGACAGACTGGAAACGCTTGTGCATGTAGGGCTCGGATATCTAGAGCTCGGCCAGCCAGCCACCACTCTCTCCGGCGGAGAAGCCCAGAGAGTGAAGATTTCGAGCGAACTGTACCGCGGTCTCTCTGCCGGCTGGCGGATGGAAAAAACCATTTATTTGCTTGACGAACCGACTGTGGGCTTGCATTACGACGACGTGGCCAAGCTTCTGGAAGTGCTTGGCCGGCTGGTATCGCATGGCAATACGGTGATATTGATAGAACATAATTTGGATATAATAAAGAGCGCGGACTATGTCATTGATATAGGACCTGACGGAGGAGCAGCCGGAGGGAAAATCGTGGCTAGGGGCACGCCGGAGGAAGTGGCGAATAATCCGAAGAGCTATACCGGCCAGTATCTGAAAAAAGTTTTGAAAAAATGATCCGGCCCTGCGCAGATGCGTGCTCTACGCTACCTGCACAGCGACTCCGCTCCGGGCATTATCTGCTTCGGGCCAAATATTTATGAAATTATCTGCTTTTAAAAAATACAAATTGCCCGATAAGTCCGGGGTGTATTTCTTTTTGAAAGGAAAGGAAATTTTGTATATAGGAAAAGCAACCTCCCTGCGCGATCGGGTAAAAAGCTATTTCTCTCAAAATCTCCTGGAAACCCGCGGACCGCTTCTGGTGGAAATGCTGGAAAAAGCAAACAAGATAGATTGGCGAGCGACGGACAGCGTGCTGGAGGCGCTGATTTTGGAGGCGAAACTGATCAAAAAGCATCTGCCAAAATATAACACTGATGGCAAATCGGACAAAAGCTGGAATTATGTCTGTCTTACCAAAGACGCACTGCCGCAAGTAATTCTGAAAAGGGAACACCAGCTTGAATTTAAGGAGACCCAAGATTACAGGGCAAGCTACGGGCCTTTCACCAATGGCGGACAGCTGAGAGAAGCGCTTAACATTATTCGAAAAATTTTTCCATATCTGGATCAGAGCTCGGGCAAAAAGCAGAACTATGAATTCTATAAACAGCTCGGCTTGGCCCCGGACATAGCTCGGAGGAAAGCCTATCTTCAAAATATAAAAAATATAAAACTGCTTTTTGAAGGGAAGAAAAAAATAATTCTGAAAGACCTGGAAAAAAAAATGAAAGAAGCGGCCAGAGGGAGCGAATTCGAGCTGGCCGGAGAATTCAAGCGCCAGCTTTTCGCCCTGAAGCATATAAACGACATTGCGCTTTTAAAAAATGAAGAAACGGCTTTGCGAAGATATGCTTTCCCTCAGGTCCTTTTGAAATCTGCCACCCGGCAGATTTCAACCCCTCGCCCAAAGTTTGCTCCTTCGGAGCTGGAAGCTCGGCCAGACCATTCGGGAAAGCATATCTTCGCTTCGCCTTTCCGTATTGAGGCATATGACATCGCGCATCTGGGCGGAAAGAACATGGTCGGAGTGATGACTGTGGTAGAGTCTTCTCCCAGTGGAGGGCAGGCGACAAAAAGCCAGTATCGCAAATTCAAGATACGCACAAAAGAAAATGCGGACGATACTGGAGCGCTGGGAGAAGTGATTAGCCGGCGTTTGGCGCATAGGGAGTGGCGGTACCCTGGCCTGATCGTGGTGGACGGAAGCACGGCGCAGATAAATGCGGCCAAGAAAGCGCTGAGGAAAACCGCCATGGACATACCAGTAGTTTCAGTGGTGAAAGACGAACGACATAGACCGAAAGGTATCAAGGGGGACAAGACCATGGCCAGAAAATACGAAGCGGAAATTTTGCTTGCCAACAGCGAAGCGCACCGCACAGCCCTCGCCTATCACAAAAATCTCCGCGGACGGAATTTTTTGAAATAGTGTTAAACGTTACCCCATTCCTCGCAGGAACTTTGATTTTATTCAGTAAAGAAGTCATAATATTTTATGACTTCCGATGAAAAAATATAACATAGTGATTCTTTACAATATCCGCAGTTCGGAGAATGTCGGGGCGATGTTTCGCACGGCGGACGCGGCCGGGGTGGAAAAAATATACTTGATCGGTTACACTCCCACTCCGGTGGATAGGTTCGGCCGGCCGAATCCGAAAATCGCCAAAGCGGCTCTCGGCGCGGAAAAATTCGTGCCATGGGAACACCGAAAGACGATTGCGCCACTTCTGTCAAAGTTGAAAAAAGAAGGATGCCATATTGTCGGGGTAGAGCAGGCGCCGGACTCTGTTAATTACAAAAAACTGAAATTAAAAAACAAAAACGTTTTTATTATGGGAGCCGAAGTTACCGGCATTCCGAAAAGCGTCTTACAAAAATGCGACATCATAGCGGAAATCCCGATGCGCGGCAAGAAAGAATCTTTGAATGTTTCCGTGGCGCTAGGCGTAATATTGTTCAATTACTTCTGATGCGCCGGGCAATAGTGGGCGCTGCGGCCGCCCATCACTTTTCGGACGATTTTGCCGTGGCAGTTGGGCTTGCGGCACTTTTTTCCGGTACGGCGATAGGCTTGGTGCTCGGACTGGAATTTTCCAGGCAGGCCATAAATGTTGCGATAATCGGACATGGAATCTCCGCCGAAATTGATGCCTTTTTGCAGGGTTTCCTTCATGGCTTTGAACATAAGCTTTAGCTCCGGTTCTCTTATGGCTGAAACTTTCCGCTCCGGGCGCACTCCGGCCCGCCACAGAATCTCGTCCGAATAAATGTTCCCGATGCCAGCGATGACTGTTTGATCCAAGAGCACTGTCTTTATTTTTCCGTTCAGTTTTTTAGCCAGTCTCTCTTTGAAATTTTCAAAGCCGAAACTTTTTTCCAGCGGCTCCGGGCCGATGCCGGAGAGATGCTTGCTGTCGTGGGCTGTTTTGGAATCAAGCAAGGTGATCTTGCCGAATTTGCGCATATCTGAGAGGGCCAGTTCTTTTCCGTTGGACAAGGTAAAAACCACACGCAAGAATCTATTGAACGGATCGGAGAGCGGCCCCTTTTGGTCTTTCGGCATCCACCTGTTTTCTTTTTTTGAGAATATGTATTTTCCGTAAAGCAAGTGCCCGGTCATCTTCAGATGCACCAGCATAGTTCTTCCGCCGGAAAGATTTATCAATATATTCTTCGCCCGGCGTTCCGCGGAAAGAATCTTTCTGCCGATGATTTCCTTTTTGAATTTGGCGAAATATCTAGGATTGGAGATAGTATCGTGTTTCCGCTTGTCCTTGGTGGCCAGGTCGGTCCAGACGCCGCGGATGAAAAGACCCGCAATTTCTTTTTGCAGTCCGCGTTTAGTAGTTTCTACTTCCGGCAGTTCCGGCATATTATTTTCCACCCAAAATCTTTAGGGCTTCCTTGATTTTTCCGTTAGCGCTTCCTGTGGCGGAAACTTTTTTCAGGGCTTCCCGCGCTTCGGTTTCTCTGTAGCCGAGAGAGCGCAAAGCCTCCAAGACATCCAGCTCCTCGCGCAAGGGAGTTCCGCCGCTCACAGTCTCCAGCTTGTCCCGGAGCTCAAGCACGATTTTTTCGGCAGTTTTTTCCCCGATGCCGGAAACCCTGGTGAGGTAGGCAGTGTCTCCGGTACTCACGGCTCTTCTTAAATTTTCCACTGTGGCGATACTCAGGATTCCAAGCGCGCTTTTCGGCCCGATGCCGGGCACGTTCATAAGCATTTCAAAAAATTCCAGCTCTGGCCGGTCTATGAATCCGTAAAGCTCCAGAGCGTCCTCCCGCACATGGGTATGTATCCAGAGCGATGTTTCCTTGCCTAGCTTGGAAAGAGTGTCTGGAGATAAGCTTATCTTGTATCCCACTCCCCCCGCCTCTACTATGGCGTATTTGTCCGTCTTCAGTTTTAATGTTCCGTTTATACTGCCAATCATAGTAATATTTTATCATATTATCGTGCAATTTTGGTTCCGAACCGTGCATAGTGTCTGCTCAGCGCACGTTCCGGCCTGCTGGCCGGCCGCTATGCTCGTCGCTCGAAGAAAATTATGGTCGGTCCGCCGGCTGGCGGAACCTCCCTAATTTTCTAAGCTCCTGCGCAATGCTTCGCGAACACTATGCACGGCTCGGAACCAATTGTTTGCAAATCCAAGTTCTTTCTGCTAGATTATACCCATGCCAATAACCAAATCAGCCAAGAAAGCCGTCCGCGGATCGGCCCGGAAGCGCGTGTTCAACGAACGCAACAAACGGGCGATGAAAGAAGCGATAAAGAAAGTAGAAAAGACAGTCAATTCAGACAAAAAAGATGCGGCCAAGTTGCTCTCAGAAGCGTACGCGGCCATAGACAAGGCGGCAAAAAGGGGAGTGATAAAGAAAAATACCGCCGCTCGGAAGAAATCTCGTCTGACTCGTCTTCTGAAATAGAACTCAAAACAGCGGGCGGAAAACCTTTCTTCCTTTGTAAGGAGAGGTTTTTCCACCTCCTTACGTTTTAGTGTTCCGGACTGACCGGAGGAGCCAGGGGAGGATTTGCCGCCGCCGAGCCGTAAGCTGACTTTTCATACAGCCACCTTATGGCGGCAACCAGAAGCAGAATCAGAAGAACAAGGAGAAGCCAGCCGAGCAAAGTGCCGGGCAGAAATCCTGTTCCAAAAATTGCGGCCGCCCCAAGCGAAGCGCCTCTTTCTCCAACCATATTTTCCAAGTAGGCAAAGACTTCTTGCTGTTCTTTGGTTCTTTCTATGGTATAGGCAAGGTCGGCAGTGACTACCACATTCTTGCCCGTAACGGCCTTATCGGATACCAAAGCCGTTACCTGAATACTGCCTTCCTGCTGGGGAGCCAGGTTGCCGATGTTGGCTATTACCATATTGTTCTCCGTGGAATATATGCCCAAAGAAGTGCTTCTCCATTCAAGCTCTTTTGGCAAAGATACCCGCAAAAGCACATTGCTTAAATTTTCCGAAGAAACGTTTTTGTAATAGATGGTGTAGCTTACCGTGTCTCTTTTGTAAATCAGTTGGCCGCCGGTTGAAATGGACAGAAATACCAGCGACGGCTTGGCAGTGCCTCCGGTGGTGGAAGTATTGCTTACCACGGTGGTGTTCCTATACACCGCGTTAGAGCCGACCGTATTGGTGTACACGATTACGCTGCCGGTGCGGAAACTCACGATGTCGCCTCTGGAAGTTCCATATTGATTCATTACCACCGCCCGATAGAAGTAAGTGGTATTCTGGGCTAACCCGGATATATTTTCAAAAAAAGGAACAGAGGCGACATTGCCCATAGTCTGCGTTCTGGTTGTAAGGCCCAATGCCAAGGTGGTTCCATATTCAAAGTATCCGGTAGTGTTCACATTTACCGCGCTGCCCATCACCGCTGTGCCGTTTAACTGAGCGTTAGTTTGTCCGACGTTGCTGGCCGGCATGGTAATGGCGACAGGCGCGCAGGTTCCGGTGGCGGAACAGTCATTCGGATTCACATAAGAACCGACAGTGGTGAAGCTGTAAATATTTCCGTATGCCACGTATCCGCTTGAATCTCTAGCCGCGGCGCGATACCGATAAACCGTATTTGGAGCAAGATTAAAGATGGTCTGGCTGAAATTGCCGCTCCCGCCGTATTGGCTGGTCTCGTTTGTCTTATTGCCCAGATATCCATTTATACCCCATTCAAACCATCTGGAAAGATAAGAAGAAGAACTACCCGAGCTTACATACCCGTTTAAGGTGGCGGAAGTATCGCTCACGCCGGTGGCCGGATAAGTGTTCACGTAAATCTGGTTGTTGCCGCAGGAATTGTTATTGTAATCACAAGTATTACTGGTGCTAAAGCTCATTTGATTCCCATACGCAATCAGTCCGCTGTCGTTTTGGGCAACCGCTCGAAAATAATAGGTGGTGTTGGGCGAGAGACCAGAGAGATAATAGCTATAACTCGTGCCGCCAGTGGAACCATAATTATTTTGGTTAGTCTGATTGTAGAAATTGGCATTGGTGCCCCACTGAAACCAAGCTATGGTGTTGTTCCCGCCATTAGAGTTTACAAAGCCATTCAAGGTGGCGCTGGTAGGGCCCACATTGCTGGCATTATTTGTGGTTACGCTCGGGGCAGTATTATTATTGTTGTTCACATAAACTGTTACCGAGTTGCTGGCCGACGGCGCGCCCGGGTTTCCGCAGGTCAAAGTAAAAGTTGAAGTCTGATACAAAGGACCGGTGCTGGCCCATCCGGAAAGAGGTTTGTCTCCGGACCAGCTTCCGCTGGCCGTGCAGGCAGAGGCATACTGGGATGACCAGTTAAGGGTGGAAGAATTTCCGTAATTCACAGTCATCGGATTAGCCGAAATATTTACCGTCGGATTGTTTTGCGCATTCTGAGCGCACACTGTCCC
>JAKALJ010000005.1:13946-29787 GCA_021813175.1 bacterium
ACATTTTGGCCGGAGCTCTGAGGTACGGAAGAAAGCACATTGTTCGTATTCCCATCCACCAAAGTTACATTGCTAGCATACTGAGTTTGCCAGCTGGCGCTAACCGTACAAGTGCTCTGTCCTTGCCCTATGGTGCAAGAAGTGGGGGAAAGAGTGAGGTTACCGGTCGGCTGGGGCTGGCTGGTTACGGTTACGGTTACCGATTTGCTGTCAGTTTTGCCGGCGATGTTTTGGCAAGATATGCTATAGGTGGTATTGGTGGTGAGCGGCCCGGTATAAAAACTGCCGTTTAGATTTTTGTTGCCCGCCCAGCCGTTAGACCCGCCGCTCCCGATGCAGGAAGTGGTATTTTGAGAAGTCCAAGTAATATTGGTTGAGCCGTTATACGGCACCGTATTCTGTTCCGCGGAGATGCTGACCGTGGGGTCTGGCACCGAGCAGGCGGGAGTGGTGAAAGAATTTATATTAAGATAGCTTGTGCCATAATTATTAGTCACTTCCAGGCGGAAGTAATATGTAGTGCTTTCAGTAAGTCCGTCAATGTATTGCGAAATAGGAAAACTGCCTTGGGTATAAAAAGTCTGCACAGTAGTCGGAATCCCTCCTCCGCTCTGCACCTGGCTATAGCTCGTGCCATAAGTGAACCGGGCGCGGGTTGGAGGGGTGCCGGTATCCACCGTGCCGGTGAGAGTGGCGCTGTTGCAGGTCATGGCATAGGTCGGAGCGACAATCGAAAAAGCCCCGAGCAAGACGAGCATGCCGAACGCCGAACCGACCCACAATTTTATTTTCCTATTCATAAATTTGCTTCTAATTTACTGATAATTTTTATTTTTAATTTGGCACAAGCAGAAGTCTGGCAGAAATCTGATCCGGCCTCTACTCTTTAAAATCATGGACGTCCGAGAATGACTTTCATGACTTTAAAGAGTACGGGAAAAAGAATATCTGATTTTTTTCGTACCCTTTCTCCCGAATTTAGAATTTAATCCCCATTTTGAATGCTGGCCCGGTTGAGCCTCCAGGCGGCGTTCCCCCTTCTTTGGAACTGTTATTGCGTAGCACTAGCCACGCAACGCCGGCCACGAAGACCGCGGCGGCAGTCCCAATCCCTACCTCCAGCCAGGGGAAGCTGGAAGATTTTACCCCTTTTTCTTCCCGAGGAGGGAAAATCAGAGTTTTCATATCCTCAACCTTTTTTTGTAAAAAGGATATGTTATCTCCCAAAGCATCGACCTTGTCGTCCAAAAGATTGAGTCGAACCGCTAGTTTTTGAGAAATGGAATCAAGAGTAAAATCTCCTATGCCACTAACAAAAACTTTCTTGACTATGATCATTTCTGATCGTTTCAATCCGTCAGGGAAATCTGTCGGATTTCCACATGCATAAACTATGCCTGAAAAAATTTTTGTTTGAGGTGAAAAGAATGTAGAGGAATCAATGTCAATGATTAATCCTCTCCCACCCATTCCTGTAGTGCGTTTTCCTGACGCACCCAGAGTGTTGCACTTCGGATTCCCAAGGTATTTTATAGTTAACATACCCTCAGAACCGTTGTAATGCAAATCTACCGGATCCTCAGCCCACTTTATCCTCGTTTGAGTCAAACCACATGCTGAAAAAATAAACAGAAAAATGAAAAATGTATTTTTCATTTTTAACTCCTTTTTAATTGAAAAATAACGATTTTTTTATTCAAAAACTCTTCACACAGAATAGCATTTACACCCAAAAATGTCAAGGGTAAAAAATTTACTATTTCCGTCTGGCCTACTTATTTTGCCGTTCTAAAATTCCCGTCATTTCAACGGTGGTTTTGACATATTTTTCAAATAGTGTAATTTAATTCCAAACTTTTGATTTTTCCAATCCTGCCTCCAAAGGAGGGTTGCGATTATGGAAGCTGTTTGTTTGGAAGTCCCTAGACAGGATAACCTTGCAGGTAGTTTCCCATGGCCACCGCGAAGGGGCATATCGCAACGCCGGGTTGAGATACTCGGACAGGATTATTTTCAACAAAAAACGCAGACCAAATGTCTGCGTTTTTATAGTAGTGCTCCCGGCAGGAATCGAACCTGCATCGCAAGCTCCGCAAGCTTGCGTTCTATCCATTGAACTACGGGAGCAAAAAACGGCACTGATTTAAATTAGCAGTTTTCCGTAAAAAAATCCACTCAAAGGAAAGGCTTCCTTGATGTTTGCTTTTTAGAACCCTAAAAATTCCATCACGCTGTCCGAAAAATGTTCCTTCATTTTTTCTTCCGGCACATCGTGGTTTTTAAAAATGTTCCGGATATTGTCCGCCACTTCCTCTTCTATAGGCACGGAAAGTATCGGCATCAGCCACCCTTCCGATTTTATAAAAAGGGTCGGCTTCACCGCTTCTTCCGGCAGGGAGCCGTGCAGTTCCCGCTCTTCGGCCGTGGGATTCTTTTCTACCCAGAAGGCCTTAATTTTTTCATAAGGATGAATCCGATTTTGAATCTTCAATCCGAGCCGGTTCAGCTCATAGTTCACCATCTCGGGTTTTTTCAGGGAAAACATAGCCATGAGAATACCGCTCACCACTAAAAGCAGAGCAAAGAAAAAATTTCCAAAAAGGATAGAGGCAACCGCGCCGGCCACCACCAAAACGCCGAGAGCCCAAAACCAGTCCGGAGCTCTCTCTTTTTCTTCATATTCCAAAGCTTTCCACTCCAGTTTATTCGGCAGGTCCATACTGTGATAATTATACTACTGGTAAAAAAATCGCGAAAGCAAAAAATCATAACCTGCCAGATTGACTGGCTAGTCAATCTGGCAGGTTTAATAAGTACAGCGTATCTCGTCGCGCTAAAAGGGCGGGCTGAAGGATGAGCGCTTTGTGGCCGAGGCTTGCTCCTGGGGTAAATACCGCTCTTGTTTTAAGCTTGTCTTCCATACAGCCCGATGAGCGCGGCGCTTTCTAGGATATGCCCCTCCATGGCTCTTTCAAGATTATTTTTCTCCGTGGAATCGGGCAGGTTTAGCATGGTATCCAAAGCGTACAGTTTGAAATTATAATGATGGATGCCGGCTGGCGGACAGGGGGCCACGAAGCCCGGCTTGCCGAGACTACTCAGGCCTTCCGTAGATCCGACCGGCGGATTGCCGGTGGACAGCGCGGAAGTTTTCGGATCAATATTCCAAATTAGCCAATGATTAAAGTTGCCGCCCGGCGCGTCCGGGTCATCCACAATGATGGCCAGACTTTTTGCCTCCGATGGCGCTCCGGATAAACGCAAGGGTATCGCCCGCGCCTCCCCATAGCAGGAGTATTGCTCCGGAATTTTGCCGTTGTTTTCAAACGCCCCGCTTTCTATTTTCATAACACTATTTATGACGTATGGCCTCTCTTTTCCTTTCCCGCTTTCCTTTTTCTGCTCGTAAAGAAGCCAGATTGAAAGAGCGGAGAGGAAAATTATTGCTAGAGCGGCAACTGTTTTTTTCATCTGATTTATGTTCTCTGGTTGTCTTTTCAATTATATCATTTTCACTGTCAACACCCTTTTATTATTTTCTATGAATTGAACCCCGTTACTCTCTCGCGTCAGTCGTTCTCTGACCGATTGGATGTATTTGTCTATCTCGGCAAAATTGTGGGTTATGCGGATTTCTCCGCCTGACTTGAGGTGTTTCAGAGCTTCGCTGATCAGTCCGTAAAGCGCTTTTTCTTTTTCGATATCGTCTTCATACCTTTCGTGCAGGAAAGTACTTTCAGGGAATATGATCAGATCATACTTTTCTTGCTCCGGAATGTTCCATTTGCCATACATGTCAAATACGAAATACTTGAAATTCTTCGGCAAGACGGCTTCGTTTATATCCGACAAGATTATGTTTTCTTTTTTTATGCCTAGATCCGCGAGCATCCGTTCCAAAAAAGCGGGTCCGGAACCAACAGAGAGAATCTTTGAATCCTTCCTTATCAGGTCTTTCACATCGGCTTCCGTGATCATACCGGCATGAAAATACCAACTGGGAGAGAAATAAAAATACTCCTTGGTGTCGGGAGGAGTGTATACCTCTATATTTTTAAATTCAGGAAATTTCGTCATTTCCAGCTCTCGGATCTTTTCCCAGTATTTCTTCTTTGGTTCTGTTTGCTCAATTGGCATGATGTTATTTTATAAATAACGCCGACAAAAGCACCATTACAGATCACTGGCGGAGGGTAGAGGACTCGAACCTCTAAGGGCTTTTGACCCGCTTGTTTTCAAGACAAGTGCCTTACCATTCGGCGCAACCCTCCAGTGTGGCACCGCGATGATTCCGATGCCTCGTATATAAAAATGGTTACTCTTTTTTCTTCTTCGGCACGAAGATGTGGACCAGCACCCGCTTTACGTCGCCCCAGTTTTTCTTGGCGATCCAGAAGAGGTAGATGATTTCCAATACGCCGAAAGTGTTTACCACCAAGAGGATTACGAACCATACCTTGTGATTCTTATGGGTTGCCGTCCAGAGGGCGAATCCTTTCCAAAACAAGGTCCAAACAAGCAAGGGAAGGAAGAACCAGCTGTTCATTATTGCTACCGGATTAAATGATGCCATGAGAAAATAATACCAGAAAACCTGTTTTTATGCTAGCATTTCTTTGTGAGATATTTGGCTATAGATTACGGGGCAAAAAGAATCGGCCTGGCCCTGTCAGATGAGGAAGGAAAATTGGCTTTTCCGAAATGTATTCTGGAAAACGGGCCGAAAATACTTGAGAGAGTGGCCGAAATACTGGAAGAAAATTCCGTGCGGGGAATAGTGCTCGGAGAATCAGTGAACGCGGAAGGAAAACCGAATACAATTATGAAAGAGATAAAAATATTTTCCGAAAAACTGGAAAAGAAATTTTCTCTGCCTGTTCACTTTCAAAAAGAATTTTTTACCACCGTAGAGGCGCGCCGATACGGAAAAGAAGGAGAGAGAGCCGACGCCAAAGCCGCCGCTTTGATATTGCAAAGATATTTGGATAAAATAAATCGCAAGGCATGAATATTAGTTTGGAGGAATTCAAGAAAGTGGAAATACGGGTAGGCAAGATCTTAGCCGCCGAAAAAGTCCAGGATACGGACAAATTGCTTCGTCTGTCCGTGGATATGGGAGAAGAAAAACCTCGGCAAATTATTTCCGGTATCGCTCCGTATTTTCCCGATTGTTCAATATTAGTAGGAAAAAAGTGTATGTTTGTGGCGAATTTGGAGCCAAAGACCATCCGAGGCTATGAGAGCCACGGCATGCTTTTCGCGCTTTCCACGCCGGAAGGAGACTTTTCTCTATTGGAACCCAAGGACAGCATTCCGCCCGGAACTCTTGCCGTGTAACTGATTTTTACTGCGATACCAAATTCATTTTAGTCCTGGTGTTTATTCCCACTATTCCATCCGCCGAGAGTCCATGCGCTTTCTGCCATTTTTTTACCGCGGAGGCGGTTTTCGGGCCGAAGTTGCCGTCCACCGAGAGGCCCGTTCCTTTTTCCATGTTTAACAATTTTTGCAGTTCCTTTACCGCTTCTCCGCGGCTGCCGATTTTTAGGGTGAGAGTGCCGAGATTGTAACTTGCCGAAGAAGAAGGAGCGGAAGAAGACGAAGCAGGAACCGAGGCAAATGCGCTTTCCATTCTAGTCCTGGTTTTCACTCCCACTATTCCGTCATCAGCCAAGCCGTTTGCTTTTTGCCATTTCTTCACCGCTTCCAGGGTTTTCGGGCCGAAGTTGCCGTCCACCGCCAAGCTGATTCCCAATTTGGCGTTTAAGAATTTCTGCAATTCCTTTACTGTTTCCCCTTTACTGCCACTTTTCAAAGTAATCTTCCCGAAGTTGTAAACCATGGTTACCGAAGAAGTGGCAGGAGCGGTTGGCACCTCGGAAGCTGCAACTTGTGGACTCGCGGACACAATGGAAGGAGCGGCATACACCACTTGGGGCAAACGTCCGCCCCCGCTTACATAAGTATGATTGGGAGTTACGGTTACGGCCGAGGTTGCCGCGGATTCTCGATCGGAATTATCTAAAGCTGAAACCTTGAAGGAGTAGGCGGTTCCATTATTCAGGCCGGTTACATTGTAAGAGGTAGAAGTGGTCTGGGCCAGGTACGGATAGTCCGCGCCTGATTTTTTATAGATATCATACTTAGTGGCTCCGGAAGAAGCGTCCCAGGAAAGAGTAACTTTTCCGTCTCCCGCAACGCCGGCAAAATTGGCCGGGGTATCGGGAGCGCCAGAATCCGGGGTAGATATGGCATAAGAGGAAAAGTGGGTGGTAGTTCCGTCCAGAGTCACAGCCGGATCAGCGTTCAGATCTGATATAGAGGCGGCTCCCGGAACGCTTAAGGTTACCACCGTCGGCACTTCCACCCAAGCGTTAGCGGTGGAATCATAATAAGAAATTTTCATCGCCTTCGCCTGATCAATGGTGGTGATGCCGGCGTTTGAGAGGTCCGTCTTGGAAGCGGTCAGTTCCACCGTGGCGCTCCCCGAAGAAAGATTTGTAATAGCTTGGGATCCCTGTTTGGCGGTAATATCCTTGGCTGTGCCGATGAGCTTTACTCCGCTGGTGGTTATCACGTTGGTGGTGGAGGAAATTTCTATGGTGGCCGCGGTATTTCCGGTA
This sequence comes from bacterium, assembly GCA_021813175.1. Taxonomy (GTDB): domain Bacteria; phylum Patescibacteriota; class Minisyncoccia; order Phycocordibacterales; family UBA9973; genus UBA9973. The sequence goes on from JAKALJ010000005.1 coordinate 20,570, forward strand.
CCTAGAGCGTTTTTCGGAAAATCAACCTTCACTCCGGTTCCTTTGGCGATTCCGCCATTTGATGGTGTTATGGGAGCGTTGATGTAATTTCGGGAGAAACCGCTAACCGCGGTCAAGGTTATATTTTGGCCGGTACTGGGGGCGGTAACCACTGTTCCAGCGGAATTATATCCGTCGTACGCGGCTTTCACTGTCCAAGATCCGGAGTTCACATTCAAGGTATAATTTCCGTTCGCGTCCGTGGAAGCGCCGGCAAATCCGCCTCCGCTTCCTTGAGCCCATACTTTGGCGTTCACCACCGGAGTAGAGCCGTCGGGAAGATAGACTGTGCCGGTAATGGTGCTGTCCGTAGAAGTGAGGGTGAGGTTTGTGCCGGAAGAGACATCCGCTCCGTTTACCGTTACCGTTACCTTGTTGCCGATATAGGTCGGAGGTTTGCTTACAGTTATATCATAAGTGCCGTTTCGCAGAGGCAGAGAATATGAACCGTCTGCGGCTACAGCCGTTCCGTTTCCTCCACTTGGTCCGGTGGCGGATACCCATGCTCCCGTCACATTGCTCCCGGATACGGTTCCGGTTATGTTATAGAACTGGCCCAGAGTTATCTCTATTATGCCGTCGTTCGGAGTTCCGCTCGTTTCGGTAAAATTTCCGCTACTGTCCATAGTTATCTGAGTCTGGGGCAGAGGCCCATATCCCGGGATGCCCCCGTCCATGAAGTAAGTAGTAGAGCCGGAAGCGGGCCGGCGCAAGTCTATTTGATATTCCCGACAACTTGAGCCGGTTCCGGTGCAGGTGGCGGTGGTTAGGGGAGTGTTTGAAAATCCTCCATCCGTGTCGCTATGCACCCCCACGAATGCCTGATCAAAAGAAGAAGCCGGAGAAATTCTAACCTTAATGGTAGAAGAAGCAATTGTGATATTTTTAGTGGTATCCGCCGATATGCTAAGCGGCCCTTCTTCATAAATTTCTCCTTTGCCCGGCAATCCCACATGCAGGTAATAATTACTTCCCCCGGAAACTCTGGCTGAATAGCTTCCGCTCGCGTTGGTTCCGCCCGAGCCCATCATCTGTCCATGCTCTCCGCTGGTTATGAATACAAATGCCTGTTGCAGAGCTTGCGCGTTCTTAGTTACGGTGCCGGAGATGGTGAAATTATTAGTGGAAGAAACGGTGAAATTCACAGTCGGATTAGAAGAGCCGGAAACCGTTATACCGGTTTGCTCACCCAAGAATCCATAACTCTGCGAATTGGCTCCCACATGATAGCCGGTTCCCGGACTCACGTACATTTTATAATATCCCTGACTGTCAGTGGTGGCATTGCCTCCGCCTTGGATTCCATCGGCGAAGGCGTAAAGCGACACATTGGACAATCCGTTCGCGGCGGAATCTTTGACATATCCTTCTATAAAAGAAGTCTGGGGTTTGATTACCAAAGTTGGACCCTTAGCGGGGCTTCCAATAGCATAAGTACTGTCCACGTCCACTTCCGTCTCCACCGAGGAAGGCATATTGCCACCGCTCACTCCGAGTTTCCATACTCCGGGCGTTACATATAGGGTAAAAGAGCCATCCGGATTTACTTGAGTGCCGGTTCCCTTGCCTCCATCCCTCGGCTGGTAGCCGTACACGAAGAGCATACCTCTTTCATCTGAAGAGAAACTGCCCGCGGCCTTTTGAACCGTTCCCACAATTCTGTAATTTGCCGTGCTGAAGGTTAAATTTTTCCCGGTTGCGTCCGCTCCGCTTATGTTTACGGTGAGAGCGCTAGGGTCAGTGAAGGCGGCCGAGCTTACCGTGGTACTGCCCGGGTCGGGAGGAATATGCGCTTCCACGGTATATGTGCCGTCCAGCGGCACACCCAGATTATATGCCACGGTGCAATCCGCGCCGGTCTTGAAGAAAGCAGGGTTCATCGGTTTGAAACTGGCGCTTGCCGTGTCCGCGGTCACTGGATTGGCCATTACCACTATATTTTTATTTGTTCCGGTAGAACAAGGCGAGCCCAGAGTTATAGTTCCGGATATTTTAGCCCGGCTGGGAAGCATGTTGAAACTTTGGGTGGAGGATAGACTCACTTGTCCTTGATTGGAATTCAAGCGCGCCCCGGTCACGTCATAAGCCCACACCCCTCCCATGGAAGATACTCCGGTGATAGTGAAAATTCCGGGCGTGCCGTTTGCGTAAGTGGTGGTGCCGTCCCCCACATAATGAGTAACTAACCCTCCCATGCCGGCAATGATAATGCGGATATTGGACGCGTCCGCGTCGGGCATCGGAGTGGTAGTGTCGGCGGAGTAATAAACTTTTGCGGTAAAGTTTCCGGCAATGTCAAAGAAAGAATTCTGGTTCATGTCGCTCAAGAGGCCGTTCACCATTACATTTACCGGCCCGCCTTGGGCCCCGGCAGGCACTTTCACCACAATGGAAGTATTGCTCCAAGTGGCTCCGGTGTAGTCTGCTTCTACCGGAGGTTTCGGACCGGTTGATTGGCTGAATCCGCCGGAAAAGAAAACTTTGTGATTGCTGTCCCCGATAGATGCCCCGCCGCTGATAGTGCCGAAGTTGCTGCCGGTGATGGTGATGCTGTCGCCGACCGCGCCGCTTCGCGCGCTAAGACTCAAGATAGTAGGGACAGCCAAAATGTTTACGGTGAGAGCGCCGCTTGAGTATGACGAGAGAGGGTTTCGTCCGGCCGCGTCCGTCAAAGTATTGCCGGTGGGAATCTCTAAGGTAGTATTTCCAGATAAACTCAGGCCTCTAATTGAAAGCTTATTTCCGTTGAAGTCCACAAACGGATTGCCGGGGCCTCCGCAGGTAATGGCAAATCCGCCTACTTTGTAATTAGCGCAGTTTTGAGCCATCATGCCGTCCATCTGCCTGCTGAATTGCAATACTATTCGGTCGGAAAAAGCGGTGGCGGAGGTTACCGTCGGGGCAGTGATGGTATTGCCGTCCACTTGCACTTTATTGGATTCGTTGCCGGCCGGGTCAGTGAACGATATCTTCACGCTGGCATTGGTATTGTCTCCCACATTTACCGGAGTAAATTGGACCGGCGAGCCGCCCAAAGTGGCTTGGCCGAGCAAAGTGGTGCCGTCCACGGCATACACCTTCACTGTGTCTCCGGATGTGCCCACCGATATTCCCGATCCGGCGGCGAGCTGGTCTTGTTGTCCCGGAGCGTTTTGAATAAACATAAAGTTTGCGGCAGTCGGATCGGCGGGAGGAGTAATGTCCGTTACTATTTTTTTTGTGGCGGCTAGGGCGGTGCCGACGGTATTCAAAGAGTTGTCTTTGCCGTAGTTAGCGTCCAAACTGACCGCTAAACTTTTTCCGTTCTGCGGACTAGCCGCGATAGTTACCACTATATAGTATTGGACAGGAGTGGTTCCTATGCTTTCCGGAGTGGTGGGAGTTAGGGTTATGGCCGATCCGTTCACTGCCGGATTAGCCGCCGAGGCGCCGGCCACGGCCGTGTCTTCCGCCGCTTGAAAACCGGCTGTTGTCCCATTTTCTTTATACAAAGCCACGGAGGCGATGTCCGTATTGCTTAATCCGCTTGTGTTCGGATCGGTGATTTTCACCGTTATGGAATTTAAAGTGGCGGAGCCGGAAGCTTGCACTAAGCTGAAAGTGGTGGTGGCCAGAACCGCTCCGCCTTTGGCTGAGACTACCGCGGACGGCAAAACTTCCGTCGGAGCCGAAGCTTCAGTGATGGTGCTTGCCACGGCTTGGGCCATTCTGGTTGCAACCACAAAAAGCCCCACACTAACGAGTAAAAAACAAACCAGAATATTTATTTTTTTCATAGCAAAAAAAATAGCTAATAAAAAAGAGACGCGACTTTTAAACCAAACTGCCTTAAATTATATAACTATCTTCCCAGGACGCAACGAAGTTATCCACTTGATAAGAGAAAAAAGAAGCCCCGCTTTCTTAATTTTTAAATGTGGTGTAATTGTTAAGCATGCCATCCCAGCGTGTGTTATAATAATGACAATGTTCAAATATTCTCATATTGGGATTTCTTTTTCCGACGAATTTATGCGCTTCGTGAAACTTTCCAGAAGGAAAGGAATTTTTTCCTTGGACCACTATGAGGAGAAAAAACTACCGCCGGACGCGATTATGGGCGGAGTTCTGAAAAACAGGAAAGAAATAACGGAAGCTGTCCGGTATTTGCGCCAGAAATTCGGCGTCAAATTCGCCAGAGTGGCTCTACCGGAAGAAGAAAAAGATATTTTTGAAGATTCTTTGGGCGACTGGAGAGAAATTTTTTCTGAAGCAGGAATTTTTCCAAGCTCCTTTGAACCGGCCGGGCAAGCGATAGAACGGGCGGTAATCAGAAAAGGGGACAAAGGCACGTATATGATCGTGGACATAGGCAGGCACAGCACCAGCGTGTTTGTGGCGGATGAAGAAAAAATTGTGCTGTCTTCCGCGTTGGACGCCGGGGGAGAAACCCTGGTGCGAGTGGCGGAAAAGGAAAGCATAAAAAAGGAATTCGGTCTGAGCCGAAGTATTGTGATAGAAGAAATTTCATCGTCCATGGTTGGCGGAATCACTATTCTGAGGGAGGAACTCTCCAAGATTTTCATGAGCTGGAACAATCTGCGGTATAAAGATGGCGGAAGGATGCCGGAAATCAAAAAGATAATCCTGTGCGGAGAAAGCGCGGGTATGAAAGGCCTGGACGAATTTTTAGCGGTCAGTTTTAAAATAAAAACAGAGCTCGGGGACGTCTGGACGAATATCCTGGATCCGCGAGAAGAAATCCCGGAAATTACTTTCCATGAATCTCTCTCCTACGCCGCCGCCCTCGGCGCCGCCCTGAAGTAAAGGAAATTATTTTCGTATTGTTTTTACCCATTTTTATGTTAGATTGAAAGAGCAAAACGCGCGCTTAGCTCAGTTGGTTAGAGCGTCCCGTTTACACCGGGAAGGTCCTGGGTTCGAATCCTTGAGCGCGCACCCGGCCCCCGTAGTTAAATGGATATAACTGCGGACTTCTAAGCCGCTATTCGAGGTTCGATTCCTCGCGGGGGCACCAAAAACTGGACATTTTAAAAAAGCAAGGTTAATGGAAAACAATATAAAAAATATTTATCGCGCGCACGCAAGGAAAGAAATCACGGAATATTTGGTGTACCAGAAACTGGCGCGGAAAGAAAAAAATTTAGAAAATAAAAAATCGCTACAGAATCTTTCTCTGCAGGAAAAGTCGCATTATGAATTTTGGAGCGATCTGCTCGGAGAAAAACCGAAGCCATATTCTTTCACTGCATTTTTGACTCCGCTCCTCCGGAGCATATTCGGAGTAACTTTCATAACGAAACTTCTGGAATTACACGAGAAGAATTCCATCGCGGATTATGAGGCCATGCTTTCCTCCATATCCGATTCGCACCAGGGGCGATTGAAGCAAATAATAGAGGACGAAAAGTCACACGAACGAGCCCTTCTTGCCGGGCTGAAAGAAAAGCGAGTGGCCTATCTCGGCTTCATCGCCCTCGGACTTGCGGACGCGATCGTGGAAATCACCGGAGTGCACGCCGGGTTCCTCGGGGTTACCGGCTCCACCCTTATCGCCGGCGTTTCCGGCATTATTGTCGGATTTTCCGCGGCCATTTCAATGGGCTCCGCCGCCTATCTTCAAGCTAAGCAAGACCCGGAAAAATCAGTGGCCCTCTCCGCCCTTACCACGGGAATTTCTTACTTCCTTTCTGTCCTGCTTCTGGCCCTCCCGTATTTTTTGATTCGAACCATGACTAGCGCGTTTGTGCTGTCGGCCCTAGTCGGCATCGCCCTTCTGGCCGCCTTTACCTTTTATGGAGCGGTTGTCTTTGAAAAGAAATTTCTGCGCGATTTCGCGGAATCGGCCGGACTGATGCTTTTCACCGCTCTGGCAACATTTTTCCTCGGAAAATTAGTGGGAGAAGTGTTCCATCTCAACGCGGCCAGTTTCTAACATGTCCCTCTTTTTAAAAATTCTCTATGAAGACGAAGATGTTCTAGCCATAGACAAACCTTCCGGTCTGATGGTGCATCCGGATGGCCGAAGCTCGGAGCCGACGGTCACCGATTGGGTTATAGAACACTACCCCGAACTTAAAGGGGTGGGGGAGCCGGTCCGCCGGCCGGCGGATTTAGGGAAAGAAGAAATAGACCGGCCGGGCATCGTGCATCGTCTCGACCGAGAAACTTCGGGAGTGCTTATCATAGTGAAGAACGCAAAGGCCTTCGCTTATTACAAAAAGCAATTTATGGGTCGGAAGATAAAGAAGACCTACGCGGCAATCGTATACGGCCACCCGAATTTGCCGTCTGGCGGAGGCCGGGGAGTGATAGATAAACCCATCGGGCGGAGTCCCCGCGATTTCCGGCGGCGTCTGGCCGGCCGCGGCGCCCGGGGTGAGCTCCGCGAAGCAGTGACGGAATACAAAGTACTCAAGAGATTTACCGACAAAGAAGGAAACAAGTTTTCGTATCTGGAGGTATATCCAAAGACAGGCCGGACCCACCAAATCCGGGTGCATCTCAAATATCTTTCCTACCCGATAGTATGCGATTCTTTATACGCGCCGGACAAACCGTGCCCCGCGGAGCTCGGCCGCCTGGCCCTGCATGCCCGATCTATAGAATTCAAAACGCCCGGAGGCAAAACAGTGAAAGTAGAATCGCCCTTGCCGAAAGAATTTAAAAAATTTACCGGACTGAAAAATTAGTGTATAACGTCTTGATTGTCGCCCTAGCTTCAGCCGATTTCATTTTCTGGTAAAAATAGCTAAAAAATGCTATAATATGGTGTTCGGCTGGGGATCCGCGCGCCATGAATACTCTCCCAAAGACATCTTCCGCAGGTCCGCGGACCTGTCTTAACTGCCAAAAGGAGTTCAAAATAGAACTCGAAGATCTTGCTTACTATAAAAAAATCTCTATTGCCGCCAGCGCGGAAATTCCGCCTCCCTCTTGGTGCCCCGGGTGCCGATTGGAACGTCGGCTCTCTTTCGCCAATGATTGGAATTTATTTTGGCGCAACTGCGACAAGTGCGGGAAGAGAGGACTGTCCATTTTTTCTGAAAATCAAAAAGTGATTGCCTACTGCCCGACCTGCTGGTTCTCCGACTCCTGGGACGGCGCGGAATACGCTATGGATTACGAACCCCATCTGCCTTTTTGGACCCAAATGAAAGAGCTTTGGGATAAAACTCCGAAAATGATGCTGGCTACCGATTATCAAACGGTGAAGAATTGCGAATATGCCAACGGCATCGGCTGGTCCAAGGATTGCTTTTTGGTATTCTTTGCCGATTACTGTGAAAGCGTATATTATTCTTCCATCTTAAACGGCTTGCGCTATGGCATGGATTGTCTGCGGGCCACGGATTCCGAGCTGTGTTACGAATGTATTGGTATAAACAAATGCTACCGGACTTTCTTTTCCGAAGAATGCGATGCTTGCGTGGATTGCTGGTTTTGCCGAAATTGTTATGGGTGCACCGACTGTGTCGGTTGCGTAAATATACGCGGAGAGTCGCATTGCATCTTTAATGAAAAATATACTAAGGAAGAATACGAAAAAAAACTGAAAGAACTGAAGCCTGAGTCTTGGAAAAGTCTGCAAGAACTGGAAAGGAAAGCGCGGACGTTCTGGCTCTCCAAGCCAAAAAGAGAATACACTGGAAATTCTCTGAATGTGAATGTTACCGGAGAATACATATTTGAATCCCGCAATTCTAAAGACCTATACATCGTGACCGGCGCCGAAGATTGCAAGCTGTGTCAGTTTGTCACCGTACCGCGCGTTCGGGACTGCATGGATTTTTCCGGCTGGGGGAACAACGTCACCAGGGCATACGAGTCCTACGCTATCGGTGAAGATTCAGACCTGATTTGTTTTTCCTTTATGAACTGGTCGGACAGCTTTAATCTGCAATATTGCCTGCAAAATATCACCGGCAAAAATAATTTTGGTTGTTTCAGTTTGAAGAGAAAAAGTTACTGTATCTTAAACAAGCAATATCCGAAAGATGAATTTTTCAAACTGCGGGCCGAGGTCGTGGAGAACATGAAAAAATATCCGTATACGGACAAGCTCGGCCGCAAATATTATTACGGCGAATTTTTCCCGCCGGAATGGAGCTGGTTTCCGTATAATAAATCAAACGCTATGCGCTTCGTCCTGAAAGAAAGAGAAAAAGCTCTCTCGGAAGGATATTCTTGGGAAGAAGAAAAAATGCTTGAGTATGGCATTTCCATGGATGCGAAAGATTTGCCCGATACCATGGGCGAGACCGGCGAATCCGTTTTGGACGAGATCATCCAATGCTCTTCCTGTCCGCGGGGATACAGGATTGTGAAAGGAGAGCTGGATCTTTTGCGAAAATTCGGTTTACCTCTAGCGCACAAATGTCCAAAGTGCAGGGAAAAGGCGCGTTTTGCCCGGCTAAACAAGCCCAAATTTTATGACCGGAATTGCGAGAAATGCGGCAAGAAAATTCGAACCGCGTTCTCACCCCCGCCGGCCGGCGGAGGCGGAAGCTCCGAAATCGTATACTGCGAGAAATGCTATCAGGCCGAATTTTTATAAGAGAGAGATAATAAAAATAATTGCAAAAACGGGGCCTATGTGCTAGATTGGGACATTGATATGGCGGTAAATACGAACATAAAATTCAGTCCGGTGGATATTCCAGCGCGCAAGAAGCTTGATTTTCGCTCGGGTGATACAGTGAAAGTGTGGTCCAAGATCCCGGAAGAAAAGGGCAAGTTTCGCCTGCAGGCATTTGAGGGCACTGTCCTGGCGCGCAAGCACGGTACCGAAGCGGGCGCCACTTTCACTGTCCGGCGGGTGGCTTCCGGGGTGGGAGTAGAAAGAATTTTTCCGCTTTTTTCCCCGATGATAGACAAGATTGAGATCACCAAGAAGTCCCGTTCTCGCAAATCCAAACTGTATTATGTTCGCACCAAGGCTTTAAAAGATGTCCGCAAGAAACTGCGCACTACCGCCTATCAGGAAGAGGAACTCGAAGCGGAATCCGTTTCCGCGGCTGAAGCAGGAGCTGCTCCGGTCCAAAAAGGGCCGAAAGCCGAGAAAGCGGAAGCGTAAGTGTGCTAAATAGGCGTAATGCCCAGGTGGAGAAATTGGTAGACTTACTACCTTGAGGTGGTAGCGCCGTAAGGCATGGGGGTTCGAGTCCCCCCCTGGGCAC
>JAKALJ010000006.1:0-3764 GCA_021813175.1 bacterium
TGTTTGCCGCCTTAAACTCCTCATATGGAATATCCATGTTGGACAACGCGACAGCGGCGGAACCGGGCCTTCCGGCCTCCAAAAGCTGGTCAATTTTTTCAAGCATTTTGACACCTTTTTATTTATGAAAAGAAGTTAATTCATTTTATATGATACATATTTTAATTAAAAACGCAAGCTCATTTTTGAATTTTTTGCCCTTGCATACTGGTATTTTTTGGCTATAATACAATGTATTATAAGCTTAATTTAATATTTTTCCTATGCCAAAAGCGAAAGAAAAAGCCGGCAAAAGCGGCAGTAAAAACATTAAAATTACCCCCTTGGGGGCGAGAGTGCTGGTAGAGCCCGAGGAGGCAAAAAAACACAAAGAAAAGACCGATACGGGTATATATATTCCGGAGAGCAATTCCACTGAAAAGCCCGAGCAGGGCAGAGTGATAGCGGTGGGCGAGGGAGAATATCAGGACGGCAAACTCGTCCCGCTTAAAGTTAGGGTCGGAGACAAAGTGATCTTTTCCAAATACGGTTACGATGAGATTAAGGTGGACGAAAAGAAATACTTTGTGATTAAAGAAGAAAATATTTTAGCAGTAATTAAATAATCAAGCGGGCGGAAAATTTCGCCTGTGGGCGAAATTTTCCGCCGGGCAATCAGAAACCATGTCAAAACAAATCTTATTCAAAGAAGAAGCCCGAAAGAAACTGAAAAACGGAGTAGACGCGGTAACAGACGCGGTAAAAGTAACTCTTGGCCCGCGCGGGCGAAACGTTGTCCTGGAAAAAAGTTATGGAGCCCCGGCTATCACTAACGACGGAGTAACCATTGCCCGAGACATAACTCTCTCGGATAAATTTGAAAACATGGGGGCGGAGATCGTAAAAGAAGTGGCGAGCAAAACCAATGAAACCGCCGGGGACGGCACCACCACTTCGGTGATTCTGGCTCAAGCCATCATGGATCAGGGATTGAAGCATACCAGCATGGGGGTGAATGCTATGGCTCTCCGAGTTGGTATTGAGAAGGCGTCCGCCGAAGTGGTAAAAACTCTCCGGGAAATCGCCAAACCCATCAAGGAAAAAGACGAAATCCGTCAAGTAGCTACCATTTCCGCCGAGAGCGCGGAGATCGGCAAAATCATTGCCGATACAATAGACAAAGTGGGCAAGGACGGAGTAGTGACGGTGGAAGAATCGCAATCCTTCGGGGTGGATTCGGAGGTGACAGAAGGATTGGAATTTGATAAGGGCTATGTTTCTCCATACATGATTACCAACTCTGACCGGATGGAGGCGGAATTGAAGGATGCGCCTATTTTAGTAACGGACAAGAAAATTTCCATCGTGAAGGAAATCCTGCCCCTTCTCGAAAAACTGGTGCAAAGCGGAAAGAAAGAGCTGGTGATTATTGCCGAGGATGTGGAGGGGGAGGCTCTGACTACTTTTGTATTAAACAAAATCCGCGGGGGCTTCAACGTGCTCGCGGTAAAAGCTCCGGGCTTCGGGGATGATAAAAAGAGCCAGCTCGAGGATATTGCCATCACCGTGGGAGCCAAGCTTATCACGGGCGAGCAAGGCGTGAGCGTGAAGCTTGAGGAAGTGGAACTCGCTATGCTCGGGAGCGCCCGCAGAGTAGTAGCCACCAAGGACAAAACCGTAATCGTGGGTGGAAAAGGGAAAAGAGCGGAAATCCAAAAGAGAGTGGAACAACTGAAACGCCAGAAAGAAACTCTGGATTCAAAATATGACAAGGAAAAAATAGAAAAACGCATCGCAAAGCTTTCAGGCGGAGTGGCCGTGATCAAAGTGGGCGCCGCTACCGAGACAGAGATGAAATATTTAAAGGACAAAATTGATGACGCGGTGAACGCCACCAAAGCGGCTATTGAAGAAGGGGTGGTGGCCGGAGGCGGCAGCGCTTTGGCCATCGTGGCCCGAAAGCTCGCCGTGCGGAAAGTGACGGCGAATGAACCGCGGGAAACCGCTCTCGGATACGAAATCGTGCTAAAAGCTCTGCAAGCGCCCCTGCGCCAGATCGCGGCTAATGCCGGCAAAGATGACGGCTCGGCCGTGGTGGATCGGGTAATGAACGCGGGCAAGGAAGCATACGGTTATGACGCGGTATTGGATAAATTTGTGGACGATATGCTCAAGGCCGGTATCATTGATCCGGTGAAAGTAACCCGCACTGCCATAGAAAACGCTTCAAGCGCCGCCTCCATATTGCTCACTACCGAGGTTGCCGTGACTGAGGAGCCGAAAGAAGAAAAATCTGCCGCCGGAGCCAACGGAGAATACTAACCGGCGGGAAACCTTTATAAGGGAATCATGCTGAATAAAATCGTCAAAATTTTTGACAAAATGGAGGACAAAATCCGTAGCCGGCTTTCGCGCCGGCCGATACTGTATGCCTTCGTCGGTTGTGTGGGCATCGTACTAATCTGGCGGGGAGTATGGGTAATGGCGGACGAAGTGAATATGCCCGGGTGGGTATCCCTCGCTCTTGGAGTAGGCATTACCGTGGCCACCGGTCTTTTTGTATCCTTCTTCATCGGGGAACGGATAATAATTTCCGGCATCAAAGGGGAAAAAAGGATAGAAGAAAAAACCGAGGAAGAGATCAGGAAAGAAGATATCACTTTGGCTGAGACTGAGGTAGATTTGCATGAAATAAAAGAAGAATTGCAGGAAATCAAAAAGGAGCTCCAATGATCAGGTCAGACTTCAAAATAAAATAATTATGAAAATAAAATTGCAAGGCAAGAATCTTGAACTTACCGACTCCATAAAAGAACATATTTTAAAAAATATTTCAAATCTGGAGAAGCTCTTATCCTCCCTGGAGCAGAGCGGAGCCGAAGCGGTAGTAAGTTTTGAAGTGAGTAAGAATACCAAACATCACAAGTCGGGTGAGATGTTCCATTCGGACTGCCATATCACCGTGAATGGCGAGAAATATTATTCAGGTTCCGATAAAGAGGACCTATATCAGGCCATCGACGAGGTGCGAGAGACTCTTTTTCGGGAAATCAGCAAGAAGCGGGACCGAGAGCAGACTCTTTTCAAGCGCGGGGCGCTAAGCATAAAGAAAATGCTCAAAGGCCTTTCCAAACGCAACCCTTTCACCACTCGATATGAAAAGACAAAAAATAAAGAAGAGTAAGGAAGCCCGACTTCAATTTTATGCGGTCCTACGGCCGGTAATCCCTTTCTTTTCCGCCCTCAGGGATGATTCTCTTGATTAGGAATTTGCCATTCTCTAAGGACGCTTTTGTAATTATGATTCGCCTGCCGTTTTCAAAAAAGAAAACGCGCGGCCATTCAGCGTATGCGCGGAATTTATTGTAGTTTTCCTTCGGATTGCCGGCAAGGTTGATCAGGCCATCCGCTTTTTCCATTTTCTTGCAAAAAGTGGCTTCTGTCTCATCTTGTGGAATGGGTTTGATTTCTTTTTGAACTATGGCCGGCAAAGTTTTTACCAGAAGGTCCCCGCCGATTTTAATCAGGCGTCTTCGCAGTTCCGGCGCGGTTTCCTCCGCTCCTATTTGAATCTTTTTTTGGGCTAAAATTGCCCCGCTGTCCAGTTTATACTCCATCTGCTGGATGGTAACGCCTGTCTCCTTGTCGTCGTTTAAGATGGCGGCCTCTACCGGCGAAGCGCCGCGGTATTTGGGAAGGAGAGAGTAATGGATGTTAATGGAGCCAAGCCTCGGCTTTTGAATAATATTTTCCGGCAGAATTTTTCCGTAGGCGACTATGATAAA
>JAKALJ010000006.1:3864-12915 GCA_021813175.1 bacterium
TTTACGGCAATTCTTCTTTCACCTCCTTGGCCTTGTCTATGAAAAGCACTCCTTGCAGGTGATCCGTTTCATGTTGAAATATCTGAGCCAAAAGACCACTCGCTCCTCGGGTAAATTTCTTGCCGTTTTCGTCGTAAGCGGTGATAGTCGCTTTCTTGGAACGTTGTACCATGCCATAGAGCCACCGGACTGAGAGGCATCCTTCCGGCACCCATGCTTTCTCTCGCGAAAGTTTGGAAATTTTCGGATTTATGAAAATCAGATCTTTCGGAAATTTTTTGGAGCGGCTGACGGCGGAAATAGCGGAAATATCCGGGTCGCCTTCCTGTCCAGATCGGCGAGCGGCATCTTTTCCGGAATATCTGATCTTCCGCCCTTCCAAGAAATTCTGGTCAAAAACTTTTCCCGAGACCACGAAAATAGATAATGGATATCCTATCTGCGGAGCGGCAATAGCCACACCGTCCTCCTGGCTCCCGAGAGCTTCGGACATTTCTTTCAGTATTTTTTTTACTTTGGCTGAAGTTATATCCTTTATGGGCACTTCTCTAGTGGTGTTCCGCAAGATTGCGCTGTCTTCTTTCTGTTGCAATATTTTTCTCATCCCATTTTCCTACTTAAGCTCTTTCAAATATTCAAGCAGTTTGTCTATTTTCACTGTTTCTTGAGATCGGTTTTCCATATTCCGCACCATTACCGAATTTTCTATAGCTTCCTTCACTCCGAAGATGATCACATATGGAATACCGAGCTTCTCCGCGATGGCAAGCTGGCTTCCCAAAGAATCGCGGGAAAGAGATTGGGAGATTGGTATGTGCGCCCTGCGCAGAATGTCTATAACATTCAAGCTTTTGAGTTTCGCTTCGGTGCCGAGCTGGATGAAGCAAATCTTCGGTTTTTTGATGATGCGGGGACAGAGTTTCTTGTACCAAGAAGATTCCACAATCCGGTCCACCCCGATGGAAAATCCTACCGCCGGCACGTCTTTCTTCCCTCCGATAGCCCGGGCCAGATAGTCGTAACGTCCGCCCCCGGCGATGGCAATCAAATGCTTTTGCTCCGCTTCCTCCGTATTTTTTTCTTCCGTCTCTTGCTCTTTTTCTCCCTTCTTTTTTTCCAAATTTTCTCCCCCTATCTCAGTCAGCACCTCAAAGACCGTTCGGTTGTAATAGGAAAGACCTCGAACCAGATTTTTATTTATGCTGTATGATATTCCCATTTCTTCCAGATATTCAAGTACTTCCTTAAAATGTTTTTTGCAGGCGGAACACAGAAAACTGATCGAGTCCGGCGCCTCCTCGTTCACCTTCATTGTCCCCGGATCTTTTGAATCAAGAACGCGCAGGGGGTTCGTTTTGAGCCTCTCGCGATCAATCATCGGAAGAACAGAAAGGTGTTTGCGATAATATGCGGTGAGCTCTCTCAAGTATCCTCCGCGGCATTCTTTATCTCCGATTGAATTTATATCAATGGTCAGGTTTTTAGCCCCGGCGTCTTCCAGGATGCTCATTCCCGCTTTGATCACTAAAGCGTCCATGATGCTCTTTTCGCTTCCCAGAGCGTCCATGTCAAATTGCCGAAATTCGCGATAGCGCCCCTTTTGGGGGTTGTCGTGGCGGAAGACCGGGCCGTATTTATACAGAAGCACCGGCTGGGGTAAGGACTGCATACCGTCCTCAATATATGCCCTCATCAGCCCCGCGGTAAATTCCGGACGCAGGGCCAAATGGTCTCCGCCCTTGGTTTTCAGAGTGTACATTTCCTTGTCTATGATATCCGTGCCTTCGCCCACCCCGCGCTCAAATATATCCACATATTCCAGTATCGGCGTTTCTATCGGCTTGAATCCGTAATACACGGCCACCTCTTGAGCTTTTTCAAAAAATCCTTGAAAAGAATAATATTCCTTGTCTAAAATATCCCGCATGCCTTTAGGGGAGGCGGGTTCTTTTCTGTTTTTTGCCCCGAGATCTTTTTTGACTTGTTTTTTTTCTTTGCTCATTGAGCGCTTTTCTCCGGTAAATGATACACTCCCGGCAAAATGCCTATATCGTTTAAAGGAAGCAGGCGAATGGCTACTTTTCCGGATAAAAGATCGCGCGGAACGGCGCCCCAAGACCGGGAATCGGAGCTCGCGGAGCGATTGTCTCCCATTACAAAGTATTGGTTGCTTTTAAGGCGGAAAGTCATGTCATTTTCTCCGGGATTTGTCACGAAGGGCTGGTCTATTCGGAAGCCGTTCGGATTCTCTTTGTTTACTATGGTCACAGTGTTGCCGGAAATTTTTACCGTTTCATCCGGCAGACCGATAATCCGCTTGATGAAAAACTTGCTCTCATCCAAAGGATAACGGAAAACTACCACGTCGTATCTTTGGGGGTTTCCAATTCGGTAGGAAAGCTCGTCCACGATCAGGTAGTCTCCGTTTTGAAAAGTGGGATACATAGAAGAGCCGGAAACAATGAACGGCTGGGCTATAAATACACGCACAGGTATCACAATCAGAATTGCCAGGACAGCAAAACGGATGAGCTCCCAGGCGGACTGTTTCTTATTTTCTTTGTCGGTAGGGTTGTTTTTTTCCTGCGTCATCTGCATAATATATCACTAAAATTCCTTTGACACAATAGAAAACACTTTGGTATTATTAGTCGCAATGAAACTGGTGGCAGGATTGGGAAACCCGGGAAAAGAATATGAGAGGAGCCGGCACAATACCGGCTTTATCATGCTTGACTTTATCTTGGGTAAAAAGGCTGATTGGAAAGAAGACGCGAAGGCCAAAGCCTTATATTGGAAGGAAGGCGCGGGGAAAAAAGAAGTGGAATATTTGAAGCCCATGTCATTTATGAATAATTCAGGGAGTCCGGTTTCTTATGCTAGAGAAAAGCATAAGGTGAAACTCCAAGATATCGCGGTGATATATGATGATATAGACCTGCCTCTCGGCTTCATGAAAATTTCTTTTAATAAAAGCTCCGGCGGGCACAAAGGGCTGGATTCTGTGATTAAAAAACTCAAATCGCGCGAATTTATGCGTGTTCGGATCGGCATTTCTCCGATCACTCCTGCCGGTAAATTGCGCAAGCCCAAAGGAGAAGGAAAGGTGCTGAAACACTTGCTTGGTAGTTTCAAAGAAAGCGAACTAGAGAAGCTAAAGAAACTTTCTAAAAAAGTAGCTAAGACTATTGAAACTTTCATCGCCGAAGGCAAAGATAAAGCTATGAATTTGCATAATCAAAGAAGTTAAGAAACTTTGATTCCTTTTTCTCTTCTAGATTTCCTTCACCGCTTCTATGATGATACTCTTCTCCCCATTCCGCTGGGACACTTTGCCGGAGAGAGCCACGCATTTTTCCGGCTGTAGCACATCCACCGCTCCCGCGAAAATGGAAGGAAAAGCCACCGCTTCTATGCTTCCGGAGAGATCTAAAATCTTCAGAAATGCCATCCGCTCATTCTGTTTGGTGATCACCGGCCGGCAGGATTCGATGATGCCGGCGATAGTGACTGGCACGCCATTACCCAAATCTTCCTTGATTTTTTTTATATTTACTTCCCGTTTTTCCAATTTGACCCGGAGCCGATCCAGAGGATGGCCGGAAATGTACAATCCGAGCAGTTCTTTTTCCCATGCGAGCTTCTCCGCCTGAGTGGCTTTTGGCCCCTCTTTCAGCCGAAAGGATGGCAGCTCTGTCGCTGGTATTCCTCCGAAAAGGGAAGTTTGATTGCCATTCTGTTTTGAAAGTTCATGATTATAGGCGAGCATTTCTTCCATATTCGCCAGGAGCATCCCCCGATCCCCAAAAGCGTCCATACTGCCGGATTTTATCAGTGCTTCCATTGATTTTTTATTCAAATTTTTATGTTTGATGCGCTCTAAAAATTCACTGATGGATTTAAACTTTCCTCCGCCCAAGGGCGGTCCCTTCCGTTCCGCGATAATCGCATCAGCGATGTCAGTACCCAGATTTTTTATGGTATAGAGGCCGAAACGGATTTTTGCGCTCGGGTTTTGCGGGCTGATGGATTGCTCCAAATTTTCCGGCAGGCAAGTGAATCCGCCGAAAGATTCATTAATATCCGGCGGAAGCACGGCAATACCCATGTTCTTGCATTCATTGATAATATCTGCCACCTTCTCTATATCTCCTGACTCGGCGGTAAGAATAGCCGCCATATATTCCACTGGATAGTGCGCTTTCATATAAGCGGTCTGGTAGGCCACCCGGCCGTAGCTCGCGGCATGGGCCTTGTTGAAGCCATAAGCCTGAAAGGGCTCAAAAAGCTTCCACAATTTTTCGGCGAATTCTTTGGTTTGGCCGTTGCTTACCACTCCCTTTACAAATTTTTCATGCTGGGCGGCCATTTCTTTCGGTATCTTTTTTCCCACCGCTTTGCGGAATTTGTCCGCTTCCTCCCAGTTGTAGCCGGCCAGTTCTATGGCGCAAAAAAGAAGGTCGTCCTGGTACACAATCAAGCCATAGGACTCTTTCAGAAATTTCTTCATTCGCGGGTCAAGATAGGTAACCAGTTTCGGATTATGCTTCCGGCGGATGTATTCAGGAATGGATTCCATGGGGCCGGGACGATACAGAGCCACCATAGCGTTTATATCGTGAATAGTGCTGGGGCGGAGTTCCTTCAGATACCGGGTCATACCCGCGCCGTTTAACTGAAAAAGACCTTCGGTTTCTCCGCGGGAGAGCAGGGCGAAAGTTTTCTTGTCGTTTAGTGGTATTTTTTCCAGGTCTATTTCCTCTCCATAGAATTTTTTTACCAGACGCACGCTATCGGCCAAAATAGAAAGGTTCCGTATACCCAAGAAGTCAAACTTCAAAAGCCCTACTTCTTCCACGCTATGCATATCATATTGGGTTATTATCTTTCCGCCCTTCGGATCCAACTGGAGCGGCACGTATTCATACAAGGGTTTGGGGGCAATCACTACGCCGGCCGCGTGCACCGAGATGTGTCGGACACAACCCTCCATTTTCTTAGCCAAGTCTATTATCTCTCTCGCGTCTTTCTCCGTATCGTACGTCTGTCGGAGTTCCGGCACGATCTCCATGGCTCGCTCAATAGTCATTGGCATACCCTGACTGCCCAAAGGAATCATTCTGGAAATGCGGTCTCCAACCGAATATGGATAAGCCAGGGCCCGAGCCACGTCCCGTACCGCTCCGCGAGCCATCATTGTGCCGAAAGTCCCTATTTGAGCCACTTTCTCCGCTCCATATTTCTTCTTGGTGTATTCAATCATCTCATCCCGCCGGTTGTCCGCGTAGTCCATGTCAATATCGGGCGGGGAGGGACGAAAAGGATTTAAAAATCTCTCGAAAGGGAGTTTGTATTCTATCGGGTCGACATTGGTAATGCCGAGAAGATAAGTGACAATAGAACCGGCCACCGAGCCGCGGATGGTAGTGAGTATTCCGTTTTCCCGGGCATGCCGAAGGAGGTCTCCCACCACCAGAAAATACGGGGCGTACCCTTTCTTGTTTATAATGCCAAGCTCATACTCCAGCCGTTCCTTCATTTCTGGAGTCTCTTTAATGCCCAGCCGTAAAAATCCATCAGAAGCCAGTTCCCGCAATTTTTGGTCCGCGCTTTTGCCTTCCTCTATCTGAAAATCCGGGAATACCCATTTTCCCAAAGGAATCTCCAAGTCGCACATAGCGGCTACCTTCAAGGTATTTTCAACCGCCTCGGGAATATCCTTGAATATCTCTTCCGCTTTTTCGGGGCTTAAAAAAGAAAAATCGTCATCTCCGAAGGAAAATTTATTTTCATCTCGAATATCCGAGTTGGTCTGCACTGAGAGCAGGGTATCATGCGCCTTCTTGTCATCTTCACAGGGATAATGCGAATCCACCGTGGCTACGAGCGGAATGCCGAATTTTTTGCCGAGCTCTATAATTTGCCGGCGTACTTCCGCGTCACCTTCCACTTTCGGGTGTTTCATCACCTCAAGGAAGTAATTTTCCTTGCCGAATATTTTTTGGTGTTCTTTGATGATTTCTTCCGCCTTCTCCTGATTTTTGGAAAAGAGGGCCCGGGAAAGCTCTCCTCCCATGCACCCGGAGAGGGCGATGATTCCGCTTGAATATTGCCCTAGGATTTCCTTGTCCATCCGGGGTTTGTAGTAATAGCCTTCCAGGTTTGAGAGGGTAACCAGCCGGATGAGATTCTTGTATCCTTCCAGATTTTTGGCAAGTAGAGTGAGGTGGTACCGTTTGTTGTCTATGCCCGGTTCCTTATCCAGGCGGGAGCGGTTTGCCACATAGGCTTCCACTCCGATTATTGGTTTGATTCCGGCTTTCAAGGCCTTCCTGTAAAACTCAATGGCTCCGTACATATTGCCGTGGTCTGTGATGGCCAGAGCCGGCATTTTGAATTTCTTGGCAAGTTCAACAAGCCGTTCTACTTTGGAGAGGCCGTCCAAGAGAGAATAGTGGGAATGAGTGTGTAGATGCGCGAATTTGGCTTCCTTTTTTTCCATGTTGCTGATACAATATTAACATGAAAAAGATACGCGTGGCTATCAACGGTTTAGGCAGGATCGGTCGGGCCTTTTTGAAAATTGCTTGGGAAAACGATGAAATAGAAATAGTGGCGGCCAATGACCTAGGGGACAAGGAAAATATGGCCTATCTCTTAAAATATGATACTGTCTACGGCAAATGGGACCACGAGGTGAAAATAAAAGGAGACAATCTTTCCATTGACGGCAAAGAGGTAAAGATTTTGGCGCAGAAAGACCCGAGTCTGCTTCCCTGGAAAGATCTAAATATTGATGTGGTAGTGGAATGCACGGGATTTTTTGCTTCCTATGAAAAAGCGAGTGTACACCTATCGGCCGGAGCAAAAAGAGTGGTGATCTCCGCTCCCGCGCACGAGGGAGCGGATGCCGGCGCGGTAAAAGGAGCCACAATTCTGGTGGGAGTAAACGAAGACGAATTCGGCGCCTGCCAAGTGACCTCCAACGGGTCCTGCACCACCAACGCGGCCAGTCCTTTGATAGCCATATTAGACGAGGCGCTTGGCATAGAAAAAGCGATATTGAATACAGCTCATGGCTATACCGCTTCCCAGGCCCTAGTGGACGGACCGGCCAAGAAAGATCTGCGCGAGGGGAGAGCGGCTGCCCAAAATATTGTGCCGTCTTCTACCGGCGCGGCCATCGCGGTTACCAGAGCTTTTCCCAAACTTGCCGGCTTTTTTGACGGTATCTCCATGCGAGTGCCGGTGGTAGCTGGGTCCATGGTGGATGTGACTTTCATTTCGAGGAAAAATACTACCAAGGAAGAAGTGAATGAGATATTAAAGAAAGCGGCCAGCCAAGAAAGATGGAAAGGAATATTTTCCGTGACCGAAGAAAAGCTGGTTTCCTCGGATATTTTGGGAGACTCCCATGCTTCGATTGCCGACCTTTCTCTCACCCGGGTAGTCGGAGGCAATCTGGTGAAGGTGCTGGCCTGGTATGACAACGAGGTTGGATACACGCATACTCTTATAAAGCATGTGCTTAAAACAAGCAGAAAGGGGGCATTTACCTAATCAATTTCCTGGACACGTATGAAAATTTTTGTGGGAACAGATCACGCGGGATTTAGGTTGAAAGAGCGGATAGTACAGGCGCTCAAGAAAAAAGGATATGAAGTAGTGGACAAAGGAGCATATGAATACAACCAGAAGGACGACTATCCCGATTTTATAATTCCGGTGGCCAGAGAAGTTTCCAAAGACCCCGATAATGCAAAAGGCATAATCCTTGGCGCTACCGGAGAGGGTGAAGCCATGGCCGCCAACCGGTTTTCAAATGTGCGGGCAACGGTGTATTATGGCAAAGCTCCCGGCGAAACAGATAATGAGGAATCCGAAATAATCAAAAAGTCTAGACAAGACAACAACGCCAATATTCTTTCTTTAGGCGCAAAATATCTCTCGGAGAAAGAAATGCTGGAAGCAGTGCGCTTATGGCTCTCTATTTCATTTTCCGGCGAGGAGAGGCATATCCGCCGGTTGCGTGAAATTGACGAGGGAAGATAAGGCAAGATTTCCCCTATGGAGCAATATGGCAGAAATAACTCCGGCAATATTGCCGAAAAATTATGAAGAACTGAAAAATAAGGCGGCCATGGTGCGCAAGCTTGTTCCCTTGGTGCAGGTGGATATCTGCGACGGAGCATACGTCTCGGGCCGAACCTGGCCTTTTTCTTCGGGCAAAGAGCTGGACCCGCATTTCATGAAGATTCTCAGAGAGGAAGAAGGGTTGCCTTTCTGGGAAGATTTGGATTACGAGCTTGACCTAATGGTAATGGATGCGGTGGAAAATTTTGATGTCTATGCCAAGCTCGGCGCCGGAAGTCTTATTTTTCACTTGGGCGCGGTGGGGGATTTAAAAGAATTTCGGGAATTTTTAGAAGGCATTGATCCGTATATCCGGGACAGTGTGAGAATAGGAGTGGCCATAGACCTTGATTTTCTGGTGGAGGATTTTTTTCCTTTGGCTGGCCGGGCGGACTTTGCTCAGGTGATGGGAAATTCGCGCATTGGAATACAAGGCGAGAATTTGGACAGGAGATCTCTTGAATATGTTAAATCAATAAAGAAAAAATTCCCTGATCTGCCCGTGTCCGTGGATATCGGGGTAAATTTGGATACCGTCCATGAGATACTTGCCGCCGGAGCGGACCGGCTGGTTGCCGGTTCGGCTATTTTTGATTCTGGTGATATAATAGGGACTATAGAGGAATTCAGAAACCTCGCTTAATAAAAGTCGAAAAAATAACGCGGCTTAGCCGCAAAACATTATATATATAATATGAAATTAAAAATTTTAATCATTGTCGGAATATTGGCCTTGGCCCTGCCGGCAGTATCTTTGGCTCAAAACGCTTCCAGCCCGACTACTACCGGCATTGATACGACTCCGCCTACTACTGGCACCGGTTCAAATGTGACCCAGCCGGTTCCGGCTTCCACCGGCTGTGCCATGCCGGTGAATCCAACTTTGGCCAGCGATTGGACCAGTGTAGTTGTGTGCTT
>JAKALJ010000006.1:13015-28341 GCA_021813175.1 bacterium
GTTATGTCTTTTTTATCCGAAGCTAAAATAAAAGATTTGGAGCAAAAGGCAAACAGCATTCGGGAATCCATCATTAAAATGCTTCTTGCCGCCGGCTCCGGTCACACCGCGGGGCCTTTGGGCATGGCAGATATCTTCACTCTTTTCTATTTCCACGTTCTCCGGCACGATCCGAGGAATCCTTTGTGGGAAGATCGGGACCGGGTGGTACTTTCAAACGGCCACATCTGCCCGGTAATGTATGCCGCCATGGCCCACTCCGGATATTTTCCGGTAGAAGAACTCTCCACCTTGCGCAAATTCGGCTCCCGACTGCAGGGGCATCCGCATCGAGAGTATATGCCATGGCTTGAAACCAGCTCCGGGCCTTTGGGATTGGGCCTTTCCCAGGCCGCGGGCATGGCTCTTTCCGACCGGATGGATAAAAAAGACGGAAAGAGATTCATCTATTGCTTTATGTCCGATGGAGAATGCGACGAAGGAAATACATGGGAAGGAGCCATGTTTGCCGGAAAAAATAAGCTTCATAATCTGATAGCCATAGTAGATCGGAACAATATTCAGATTGACGGCTATACCGAAGAAGTGATGCCCCAGGAGCCTTTCTCCGAGCGCTGGAGGTCTTTCGGCTGGCATGTGATTGAGATCTCCGGGCATGATTTCCAAAATATGAACGAAGCGGTGGAAGAGGCGCAAGCAGTTTATGAAAAGCCAAGCGTAATAATCGCCCACACCATTCCCGGCAAAGGGGTGAAGGAATTTGAAAGGGATTACCACTGGCACGGCAAGCCGCCGGACAAAGAGGAAGCCAAAATGGCTCTAAAGGAACTCCGTACTTTGGGAGGGAAAATCAAGAGCGAATAAAATGCTGAACCCGAAATTAAAACTAAATCCGAAATTATTCAATGCTGATGCGGAACAAATTCCGATTCGCAGGGGCTTTGGCAGAGGACTTCTAAAGGCGGGCGAGCAGAACCAGAAAGTGGTAGCATTGTGCGCGGACCTTGCCGAATCCACTTTTATGAATATGTTTGCCGAAAAATTTCCGGAAAGATTCGTGGAAATGGGGGTAGCTGAGCAGAATATGGCTGCGGTTTCTTCGGGTATGGCCGCTATGGGCAAGATTCCTTATTGTTCCTCATACGCCATGTTTTCTCCCGGACGGAACTGGGAACAGATCCGCACTACTATCGCCTATAACGATAGAAAAGTGGTGATCGCGGGCTCTCACGCGGGAGTGTCAGTGGGGCCGGACGGCGGGACTCACCAGGCCTTGGAAGATATTGCTCTCGTGCGCGCCATGCCCAATATGGACGTGCTTTCTCCTTGCGACGCTCTGGAAGCGGAAAAGGCGACAATGGCCCTTGCCCACACGAAAAAGCCGGCCTATCTGCGTTTGGCGCGGGAAAAAACTCCGGTTATCACCACTCCGGAGACTCCTTTTGCCATCGGTAAAGCAGAAATTTTTTGGCTGCCGGATATAGGACTTGCCCAGGTGGGCATCGTTGCCACCGGCGCTTTGGTATACAGGGCTCTTTGGGCCTCCAAGGAACTGGAAAGGAAAGGAATCAAAACAAAAGTACTGAATCTTGCCACTATCAAACCGCTCCACAACGAAGCGATACTATCCTTAGCTAAAGAAACCAAGGCAATGGTCACTGTGGAGGAACATCAAATCATGGGTGGAGTGGGCAGCGCGGTGGCAGAAATGCTTTCACAGGAATATCCCGTACCGATAGAGTTTATAGGAGTGCGCGATCGCTTTGGCCAGTCTGGAGCTCCGGATGAGCTCATAGAACACTACGGTATGGGGGTCTCGCATATCATGGCTGCGGTAGAAAAAGTATTGAAAAGAAAAAATACCTAGATATTTTCTATCAAACTAATCAGCTTTACCTTTATTATTTCTTTGTCAACCCCATCTGCTTTCAGCAGGTCCAGCATTTTCTTTATGTCTTCTATTTTCCCGTCTTCTATCTCCCATTTTGTCTCGTGAGGATGTTCCCCGGTTGTACTGGGTAAGCCACTCATTTCATATCCCTCTATCATTTTAGTTTATTTTTTTTATTTTATAATTTTCAGGCGCGGCCTGCAGGTATTCTAACAGTTTTTCTCGGGAGAGCAACCCGGCCTGGGCGCCTATTTTTTGTACCACAGACATAGAATTTATCGGTCCCCAGGCAAGAGCCTCAAGAGGAGTTTTGCCGAGGGCCAGAGCGGCGGTGAAAGTGCCGGAGAAAGCGTCCCCCGCGCCGGTGCGCTCATAGGGCGGAGCAATATCCGGATAGATGGGCATATACCATAGTTTTCCATTTTGATATAGGTAGGCGCCTTTCGGTCCGTCCGAGATTACCACCATCTTCGGTCCGAGAATGGCTAGACCTTCAGAAAGAAGCAAGGGGTCCTCGCTTTTCGCGCCGAGAATTCGCTTTGCTTCCTCTAAATTGCAAAAAAATACTTCAGTCTGCTCATAGATATCCTTCAATTTTTCCACACCGAATTCTATCTGGTAAGTTCCGGGCTGGAAAGCAAGCTTTATCTCCGGGTGCCGTTTGAGGTACCCGCTCATCTCCATATGAAAAGAAAGAGAATCTTCTCCAAGAGAGGAGAGATAAATCCATCGAGGCGAGGAGTAGAAGCTTGTCTCTTTGGTATCCGGCCATTCCCGTTCGTATGAGTGGTGTTTTATCAGAATAGTGCGGTCTACTTCGTACCACAACACATAATGATAGTTAGTCTGCTTGCCTTTTTCTATTTTAATAAAACTCCGGTCTACTTTTTCCTTTTCAAGTTGAGCTAGGCAGGCCAATCCGTTCTGGTCATCGCCGATATTGCTCACTAGGGCGGCCTTTAAGCCCAGCCGGGCTGCGGCTACGGCTGCGTTCGGACTGTTGCCCACTGCCGGGATCACATGCACGCTTTCATATGGAATTTTGTCTCCGAAACTCATACACAGCTCGCATTCCTCGGAATTCACTTTGCAGTTTATATGAGCGTCTTTGATCTTGATGAAGGCGTCGGTAACGATGTCTCCTACAGCCAGAAAGTCCAATTGTTTCTTTTCTTCCGCCATGCTATCATCATAGCACGAGAGGGCCTTGAGTCCCAATTATAAATTTTTGCCACTGCAAATTAAGCAGATCGCCTTGAGCGGCAGAAATTATTTATGCTCAAAAAAATATCGTGCCTGCGCTTTTTTTACGTTTTGTTTTTTGTCTTTTTCTTCATTTTAGCTTTGCCCGAGCAGGGCTTGGCAACCTCGGGTGGAAATTCCTCCGTATTCATAAATGAGATTATGTATGATCTGGACGGGGCGGATATAGACTGGATTGAAGTGTATAACAGCGGTTCTGCCGCCGTGGACTTGTCGCTTTTGCGCCTTCTGGTAAGCAATTCCGTATCCAATCACGCTATTCGGCCATATTCCTCGGATTCGGCAATTCTTTCTTCGGGAGAATACGCGATAGTTGTGGACAATTCCCAGATTTCCGCCTTTATTAAAAAATGGGGAAACATCAAAAATATATTTGTCGCCAGTTTCAGTCTGCCGAACGTTTCCGGGGATCAGATTGCTACTATAGAGCTGAATGCCGGGGACAAAAACGCTCCCATAAACTCGGTAACATACGAAGCCCTGCTTGGAGCAAAAGGGGACGGGAATTCTCTGCAGCTTCTAGAAGGGGTCTGGAAAGGATCCGTTCCGACTCCGGGAGCGGAAAATGTTTTTATTTCCGGTTCAAGTTCTTCGGATAGCTCGGGGTCAGGAGCCGGCGGCGGTTCCCTCGGCCCAGGCGCCGGAAATGCCGCGGAACCCAAAATCCAAGCTAAAATTCTTGCGCCAAACCGCGTTTTTGCCGGAGAATCGGCTCCTTTCCGGGCGGCTATTTTAGAAGATGCTAACCCTGTGGTGCATTATGGAAAATATTATTGGAACTTCGGAGACGGATCGTCTCTTGAGGAAAATGGTTCTCCGGAAAAAATACTGCATTTGTATTCCTACCCAGGCGACTATGCGGTGCAGCTGGAATATTTTCAGTCCGGCATAGTGTCGGGAGAGCCGGATTACTCCGCCCGAATGGAACTAAAATCCGTGCCGATGGAAATTTCCATAAAACCCATGGAAGAAGCGGAAACTCGAGCCGTAGCCCTCACCAACCAATCAGCTTATGAAATAGATATTTCGGGCTGGCGGCTGTTCTCCGGCCAAAAAGTTTTCATCTTTCCGCGAGGCACTATGCTTCTGTCTAAAAAAACAATTGCCGTATCTCCGGCAGTTACAAGTTTTTTACCAGAAGATAAAAATCTTAAACTTCTTTCAAACACAGGAAAAGTGGTGGCGGAACATTCAGAAACACTCGCTAAGTAAGGAAAATCTTATCCGCTTAATTTGCCTCTTTTTCACTTTTCGTTCCGTTCACCGTTTTGCTGGTTTCTTGGTTTATGCCCGAATCAGTCGGACTGGATGGCTGGCCGATGCCCGAATCAGTCGGGCTGGCGTCCTGGCCTATGCCGGAGTCAGTGGAGCTGGCCGCTTTTGCCTCAATCAATTTCCCGATCATATTCTCCCGCGCGGTAATGGAAGAGTTCAAATCCTTTTTGGCCTGCTCCGCCGCCTGCGGATTGTCCGCGTTTATTTTTTCAAGGTCGCTTTTTATTTTTTTCTTTTCCACCTGGATTTCGGAATTGGCGATGGACAGGTTTTCCGGAGTAACCCTGTTTTTCTTTACCAACTGTTCCAATTCGGTGAACCGCTCTTCTATGCGCCTTTCTCTCAGGGCTATTTTTTCCGCTGGAGTAAAAGCAAAAACGAGCAGTTTGTCTTCAATACCTTCTTTCAAATGAATCTTGATGGGATAGAGCCAGTCTCCGGGCAAGGCGCTGGCCGAAGCGTAAGTGAGTCCGCCTAAAACCAAAAGCAGGGAAAGGGCTGAAACAGCCACAGCTTTACCGATGGAGGCAAAAGAAAATCGGAAATAGGAAGGAACCCCGAAGCGCTTCCAGTAAGGAGAAGCTACCACTCCTTTTATGGGAGAAGTTTCGGCAGTTTCAATGAAGGCAAGCAGTTCACTTTTCAGGCGCGCCTTTTCGCCCTCCGTCATTTTGCTTCTCTTCATTCCTTCTATTAATTTTTGCATTTTATCCCGCATGTTATTCGTTTTGGTCCAATATCTTTTTTAATTTTTCCACCGCCCGATGGATTCTGACCGACACGGCATTTTCGCTTTTTCCGAGCACTCGGGCGATGTCTTTGACGCTCATATCTTCCGCGAAGCGCAGGATGATTACCTCTTTGTATTTGTCCCCAAGCTGTTCTATGGTCTCGAGGGCCATTCTGGCTTCAAAGACATTTTCTCGCGCCGTGATCTCGCTTTCACCGCTCCATAATTCAAATCCGTCTTCTTTCATTCTATCCAGAGAATATGATTTTTTCTTCCGTCGTTCATCGATAACAAGGTTTCTGGCCACGCGGTAAAGAAAAGGCCTCAGGTTGTCAATTTTTCTTCCAGAAGAAAGGTATTCAGACGTTTTCACAAAAGTGTCCTGGGTTATATCCAGGGCTTTTTCCCGGCTGGAGGTATGGAAGTAGCAATACCGGAAAATCGCGTCCGCAAACTGATCATACGCCTGCTCCAATATTTCCTTTAAATTTTTCTTCGTTACTTCTGCCATCTATGACGTTTAGCCGGTTTCCTTTCTTACATTTCTCTTGAAAACACAAGGTCTTTCTAAAATACTGCTTTCCTCTGCCTTCTATTATAGGGTTTACCATCGCGAAGGAAGAGGAACATTCTTTCGCGGAGTCGCTGTCTCTGCTTAAATTATATACTATCTGCTTAGTCGAAGGAAGGCTTCCATGGAATTTTGTGCTAAAATTAATAGAACAAAAATGAAGAACATATCTTTGTTTTTCCTTGCTATCCTTGCCTTTGTTTTTTTGGGCGGATTTCCGCCGGCGCGGGCGCAAAGTAATGCGCCCGCGCCGGCCACTATAAACGCGCGAATATTGCCTACTGTCTGGTATTCAACTCTATCCGCGGTGCAAGGGGAGCAAATAAAAATTTACGCCGGCATTCAGAATAATTCCGGCAAGGATTTTAACGGCACAGCGGATTTTTACATAGACGGAGCAAAGATTTCCTCTGTGCCGTTTTCCTCCAGCACCGGCACTCTGAAATATGTTGCCGCCGATTGGGTCGCGGAAGCAGGAGAGCATACGTCTCTAGTAAAGATATCTGCTTTACTTCAATCAACTGACAGCTTGATTTCCTACCAAAGCGATTTGTCCAATATAAATGTACGGAGAAAAATTACCATTCAGCCGAAAGAGAAGACAAAGGAGAATTTTGTTGATTCCGTTATTTCTTCAGTGGATAAATCTGCTAACGTTCTGGCAGACAATCTCCAGTCGCTCAAAGTCTTGACGAAATCCCATCAAACACCTTCCGCTTCCGGTAAAAGTTCAGGGACAAATTCCCCAGCCACCTCCGCGATTTCCGGGCTTCTTGGTCCGAATGGAGGAGTAAACGCCGCTACCGGCGCTTTCAATTTACTTTTAGACGGCGCGGCGGCCCTGCTTAAAAACTGGAAACTGGCCGCCGCCGGCAGTTTGCTCTTGATACTCCTGTATCTATTCCTTAAATAAAGTTTCTTGTGATAGTATTCACATATGTCTTTGAATATCGGCATAATCGGTCTGCCGAACGTGGGTAAATCCACTCTTTTTAACGCTCTTACCAAGAAATCCGTACCGGCCGAAAATTATCCTTTTTGCACCATTGATCCGTCCGTGGGCATTGTGCCGGTGCCGGACGAGCGTCTCTCTAAACTTTCCGAATTTTCCAAATCGGCTAAAACCATTCCGGCGGTGATTGAATTCGTGGACATTGCCGGTCTAGTAGCGGGAGCGTCCAAAGGCGAAGGCCTGGGTAATAAGTTCCTGACCAACATCCGGGAAGTGGACGCCATCGCGCACATAGTGCGGGTGTTCCAAGATCCTTCGGTGATTCACGTGGCGAGCAAGATTGATCCAATGTCGGATATCGGAGTGGTCAATCTGGAGCTGGTCTTAGCGGATTTGGAAACAGTAACCAAGAGAATCGGCAATCTGGCCAGGGATGTGAAAAGGGGAGAGAAGGAAGCGGTGGCAGAAGAAGGGATTTTAAAGAAAGTTGAGAAATTTCTGGAAGGCGGGAAGATGGCCGCGGAAGCCCATCTGTCCAAAGAGGAAAAACTAAAAATAAAGTCGCTGAATCTTCTCACCTTGAAACCAATGCTTTATGTCTTGAACTACTCCGAAGCAAACGAGAATGTGAATGTAAATCCGCCGGGACTGTTTGCAAAGATAGATTCCGTTTTTGAAAAAGGTTTTGATGAGCTGATCAAGCAAAGCTATAAACTGCTCGGTTTGGAGACATTTTTTACTACCGGTCCTGACGAATCCCGGGCTTGGACCATTAAGATAGGTTCTACCGCGCCGGAAGCCGGCGCCGCTATTCATACCGACTTCCGAGACAAGTTTATCCGGGCGGAAGTGATAGAATGGGACAAGCTGCTCTCCGCCGGTTCCTATGGCAAAGCCCGGGAAAAAGGCCTGCTTCGCACCGAAGGCAAAGATTACATCGTAAAAGACGGGGACGTGATAGAGTTCAAGATATGATTGAAACCTTTTATTCTAAAGACTGGCAGGATTACGAGCTTCTGGATACAGGCGGCGGGGAAAAGCTGGAACGTTTCGGGCCATATACTTTTGTGCGTCCGTACCAGGACGCGGTCTGGCCGAAGACTCTGGAGAGAGAATGGGACAACACAGACGGCCGATTCGTGACTTCGCGGGAAGAAAAAGGCGGTGAAAAATCTGGTAAGAGGGGGTGGAAATTTTTTAGAAAGATTCCAGAGCGCTGGGAAATGTCTTACAAAGGCATAAAGTTTTACGCCTTCCCGACTCCGTTTCGGCATCTCGGATTTTTTCCGGAACAGGCGGTGCATTGGGATTTTATTGAAAAGGCAATAAAGCATCCCGGCGAGGCCAGACCCGTAAGATTTTTGAATCTATTCGGCTATACCGGCGTGGCCAGTTTGTTTGCTCTCCGGGCCGGGGCGGAAGTGACCCACGTGGATTCTTCTAAACTGTCTGTAACTTGGGCCAAAGAGAATGAAAAACTTTCCGGTCTTACAGGCATGCGGGTGATCATAGATGATTGTCTTAAGTTCATGGAGCGAGAAGTGAAGCGAGGCAACAAGTACGACGCTATTATAATGGACCCGCCGAAATTTGGTCGGGGACCGAAAGGGGAAGTGTGGAAAATAGAAGAAAATCTTGCCAAACTAATCGAGCTCGCGAAAAAATTGCTGAGCGCTCATCCGCTGTTCGTGGTCTTGAATTCCTATGCCACTGATTCTTCCTCCCTCTCGCTTGGTTACGCGCTCGGAGACCGAGTAAAGTGCGGAGAGCTTTGCCTGCCTGAAAAATCTCTTGGTCGGCTGATACCGCTCGCGAATTCTGCTATACTGAAATGGTGAAAAAATACGACCACAAAAAGATTGAGAAAAAATGGCAGAATGTCTGGGAAAAGCATGGGATCTATAAGGCCTCGGACAAATCGTCCAAAAAGAAATTCTATTCTCTGATTGAATTTCCATACCCCTCCGCCGCCGGACTGCACGTGGGCCATGTCCGCTCCTATACCGCTCTAGATATAGTTTCTAGAAAGCGTCGGATGCAGGGAAGGAACGTGTTATATCCGATCGGCTGGGACGCCTTCGGTTTGCCTACCGAAAATTATGCCATCAAGACCGGTATCGCCCCCGCCTTAGTGACAAAGAAAAATACAGATATTTTTCGACGCCAGCTAAAATCGCTTGGCTTGTCGTTTGATTGGTCGCGGGAAATAAACACCACTGATCCGGCGTATTATAAATGGACCCAATGGATATTTCAGCAATTTTGGAAAAAAGGCTTGGCTTACAAAGCGAAGGCAGAGATAAACTGGTGTCCGAAAGACAAAATCGGTCTGGCCAATGAAGAAGTGGTTGAGGGCCGTTGCGAACGATGTGGAAGCCCGGTAGAAAAGCGAGAAAAAGAACAGTGGATGCTCGCCATCACCAAATATGCCGACCGGCTGGATAAAGATTTGGAATTGGTAGATTACCCGGAACGAGTAAAACTCTCCCAGAGAAATTGGATCGGCAAATCCGAAGGAAGCGAAATTGAATTCAAACTGGTAACGGATCGGGGGAAGAATTTTTCCGAAATTGCGCCCTCGGAGACAAAAAGACAGGGAACCCGTGCCTTTCTCAAAAATTCTTCCCCCGATCCGCGCGTGAAGATTTTTACCACTCGGGCTGACACTCTCTTCGGCGCCACTTATTTAGTGCTGGCGCCGGAACACGAGCTGGTAAAAACATTGAAACCAAGCATAAGGAATTTTGATGAAGTGGAAAAATATATCAAATCCGTAAAAAGAAAAACGGAATTGGAAAGAACAGCCGAGGGAAAGGAAAAAACAGGAGTAGAGCTTAATGGAATAAAGGCGGTGAATCCTGCGAGTGGCGAGAAGATTCCAGTTTGGATCGCTGACTACGTTCTGCCACAATACGGAACCGGCGCCATCATGGCGGTGCCCGCGCATGATGAGCGGGATTATGCCTTTGCCGGGAAGTATGGTCTGCCAATCAGATATGTGGTTGCTCCTTATTTTCTGGATAAAAAGAATCCACCGAAAGAGGACCAAGCATTTGTGCCGAGAAAAGCGGTAGAGTGTTACATCGTAAATCCAAAGAACAACCATTACCTTTTTCTTGATTGGAAAGTGACGGACTGGAAGGGGCCGGTATCGGGCGGGGTGGAGGAAGGAGAAAATTTGATAGATGCGGCCCTGCGCGAAATAAGGGAAGAGACGGGATATAAAAATTTGAAATTTATCAGGCATCTCGGCAGTCCTATTCGGGCTGATTTCTACCATCCGCACAAAAAAGAGAATCGAGCAGCCGAATTTCATGGACTGTATTTTGAGCTATTAAATGAAGAAAGAGACCCGATCGAAGAGACCGAGTTTGCGAAGCATGAGACCAAATGGGTGCCGTTTGAGAAAGCTCTTGATTTCTTAAATGAAGGCATCACGTTCTTTAAGAGAATAGAGAATGAGAATCTGTGCTACGCGGAAGAGGGCAAACTAGTGAATTCAGGAAAGTTTAACGACCTCTATTCGCAAACGGCGGCCAAGGAAATCACCAAGTTCGTCGGGGGAAAGATGGTGACCAAATTCAAACTGCGGGACTGGGTGTTTTCCCGCCAGCGATATTGGGGTGAGCCGATCCCGCTCGTTTACTGCCAGAAATGCGGATGGCAAGCCGTGCCAGAAAAAGATCTGCCGGTACTGTTACCCAAAGTGAAAAGTTACCAGCCCACCGACACCGGAGAATCACCGCTTGCGGCCATCACTTCCTGGGTGAACACAAAATGCCCGAAATGCAAAGGTTTGGCCAAGAGAGAAACCGATACTATGCCCAACTGGGCCGGTTCCTCCTGGTATTATCTGCGTTACATTGATCCGAAGAATAAAAAAACTTTTGCGGACAAGGCCAAAATGAAATATTGGATTCCAGTGGATTGGTATAATGGCGGAATGGAACACACTACCCTGCACCTTTTGTATTCCCGCTTCTGGCACAAGTTCCTGTATGACCAGAAATTAGTGCCGACTAAAGAGCCATACCAGAAACGCACTTCCCACGGAATGATTCTGGGCGAAGGAGGAGTAAAGATGTCAAAATCGCTCGGTAACGTGATCAATCCCGACGACATCGTCCGGCTCTACGGCGCGGACACCCTGCGCATCTATGAGATGTTCATAGGACCCTTTGAGGAAGCGGCGGCCTGGAGCGCCGAGAGCATTATCGGCTCACGCCGGTTTTTGGAAAAAGTCTGGCGAGTCAGCCGAAAGCTCGCTCTAAAAACTTCTCGGCCGCTCCTCCAGCTCTTGCACAAGACCGTCAAGAAAGTAGGGGAGGATATAGAGAAAATGAGATTCAATACCGCTATCTCCGCCATGATGGTATTGGTGAACGAGATGGATAATCCGCCTGAAGGCGGAGGAATCTCGAAAGATGATTTTAAAAAATTTCTGCAGATACTTGGGCCTTTCGCGCCGCACTTGACAGAAGAATTATGGCTCACGCTTGGGGAGAAAAAATCCATCCATCTTTCCGCTTGGCCCAAATGGAATCCAAAACTTCTAAAAGAAAGCCAGGTGAAAATAGCGGTTTCGGTAAACGGTAAAGTGCGCGCGGAAATTATGATCTCCACTGAAGAGAGCGAAGAGAGCATTCGTGAAAAAGCGCTATTGGAACCAGCCGTAAGGAAATATACCGAAGGAAAAGAACCCAAGAAAATGATTTATGTGAAGGATAGACTTATTAACATAGTGCCATGATTGCTTTTTAGGGTTGAAATTTAGTATAATTGGGCGTACGGATTAATCTTAACCATTTCAAAAACCATGTTGTCAAACGTTTTAGATAGGATTTCTTTTTGGTCTCTCTTCGCGGTGATAGTGCTTTTGCCGCTGTTTTTCATTCCTTTCTTTAAAATCCCGATTGAAACGAGTAAAGGTCTGCTTTTAGTGGTAGGCCTGGCGGTATCAATCATTTTTTGGATTGCCGCCCGCTTTTCGGATGGAAAAGTAAGCGTTCCAAAGTCGGCTCTGCTTGGAACAGGATTGCTGGTAACCATGGCCTTCTTGCTTTCATCTATTTTTTCTCCCGCCTCGCAAGTTTCCTTTTTTGGGTCAATGATGGATACGGGTACTTTCTTTTTTATCCTAGCCGCTTTTCTATTGATGCTATTTTCTTCCATCGTCCTAAAAGAGCCTAAAAATGCCAGAATTGTTTTTTGGGGATTTATCCTATCCTCTTTGGTAACTCTGCTGTTCCAGGCGGCGCATATATTTTTCCCTCAGTCTCTATCCTTAGGAGTACTCCCGGTAGATAAAACTGCCAATCTCTTTGGAACCTGGAATTCCCTGGGCATCTTCGCCGGCTTGTCCGTGGTAATGTCTCTTTACGTGGTTGAATTTTTGTCCGTTTCCAAGCTGGCCAAATGGCTGCTCGGAGCCCTGGTGGTAATTTCTCTTTTTCTTTCCGCTGCCGTAGGTTTGTCCCTGATCTGGGTACTGCTTGGAATTTTTGCTTTGATTATTTTCATCTATAAGGTTTCGCTTTCCTATGGGGAAAGGAAGATGCAAGGTGAAAATACCGCAGAAGCGAAGAAGATGCGTTTCCCTTTGTTTTCTTTCGTGATCGTAATGCTCTCCCTGCTCTTTTTTATGTCCGGGCAGTTCATCGGAAGTTATATTCCAAACCTGCTGGGCATTGCTAACATTGAAGTGAATCCATCCTTTTCCGCTACCATGTCCGTGACCGGTCAAGAGCTCGCCAAAAGCCCGATCTTCGGAGCCGGACCGAACCGTTTCGGGGAAGTATGGGCTATGTACAAGCCCGTTTCTATAAACTCCACTATTTTCTGGGATACTACCTTTACTTCCGGCTCCGGTCTTTTACCCACCTTTGCCGCCACCACCGGGGGCTTGGGCATTTTAGCGTGGCTCTTATTTTTGTATGTATTCGTGACGAGCGGGTTTAAATTGCTTTTTGACAGTATCCGAAACAATGATAAGAAGGAGGCCTCTGTATTCTTCGTTCTTTCTCTTTATCTTTTCGTCTCTTCCTTCTTTTATTCCGTGGGAATGGCGCCGTTCCTTCTTGCTTTTGCTTTCTCGGGCATCTTCACCGGCATGGCCGGCGGCAGAGATCCTAAAAAAGAGCTGACTATGACCTTTTTAGACGACCCGCGAAAAAGCTTCTTTTCTATTTCGGCCATGGTGCTTTTGATGTTGATAACAGCCGCCTCTGGTTTTAAATATTTGGAACGCTTCATTTCAGTGCCGTATTTCAGCGACGCTCTCACCGCCACCTCTCTTCCTCAGGCTGAGTCTTCCATCACCAGGGCTGTGGCCTTGCACGCTAACGACCTGTATCTGCGCACCTACGCCCAGGTGTATCTTTCGAAGATAGCATCCTTAGTGTCTAAGAACGCTTCCTCCTTGTCCGACGCGGACAAAGCCGCCTTGCAGTCCAGTTTTGACCAAGCGGTGGGCGGGGCCCAGCTGGCAGTGCAATACGACAGTATGAATTATTTAAACTATGCTTCCCTTGGAAACGTGTATGACTCGGTCGGAGTTTTGGGAGTAAAAGGAGCGTATGACAAGGCTCTGGAGAGCTATCAAAAAGCTGCGGGATTGAATCCTTTAAACCCGGCTCTGCAGCTCGACTTGGCCAGAGTATCCTTCGCCAACAAAGACGCCTCAGCGGCTGAAAAATACGCCAAAGAAGCCTTAAAATTGAAACCGGATTACGTGGATGCCTTGCTTACTTTATCACAGATAGAAAAAAACTCCGGGAACAATTCTTCCGCTCTTACTCACGCGGAGCAGGCGCTCTCTTTGGATCCTACAAACAAAAATATTTCCGATTATGTAAATTCCCTAAAGAACGTTTCTATTCCAAATCCAAAAACTCCTTCTGCTAAACCGGCAATCTCGGGCAAAAGCGGCCAGTAAGCATTCTTAAAGCATATTTTGCCGCTTAAGCAGGATGGAAAAAATCTTCAGAATTTTCAGCAAGGAATACAGGAACATAAATCAGGCGGCCATCTTGATGGGGGCTTTCACCCTTCTTTCCCAGCTTTTGGCTCTCTTCCGGGACCGTTCCATCGCGCACTATATCGGGCCCTCGGCCGGCCTGGACGCGTACTATGCCGCCTTCCGTTTACCGGACCTGATTTTCATATCCATCGCTTCTTTGGCCTCCATTACCGCGCTTCTGCCTTTTATTTCCGAAAAGATGCAAGGAGAAAAGGTAACGGAAGAATCTCGCAAATTTTTCAGCAATATCTTGACAGTTTTTTTACTCTGTCTGGTAGGGGTATCCTTTGTGGCGTTTTTGCTTATGCCGGAGCTCGCTTCCGTAATTGCCCCCGGTTTCTCCCCGGCTTTGAGCGCGAAATTCATTCTACTGTCGCGGATCATGCTTCTCTCTCCCATTTTAATGGGCCTTTCCAATCTTTTTGGCGCCGTTACTCAGCTTTTCCGCAAATTTTTCATTTATTCTCTTTCCCCGGTGCTTTACAATCTCGGCATAATCATCGGAGTAGTTTTTTTATATCCCGTTTGGGGCATTGAGGGCCTGGCTCTCGGGGTGGCCCTGGGAGCGCTCTTTCATCTTTCCATCCAAGCGATCACTTCTTTTTTTTCCGGATTTCCTCTCCGCTTTTCCTGGCCGGAAAACTTCGGGGAGATCAAACGGGTGGTCCTGGTATCCGTTCCACGTACTCTGGGTCTGGCTTTCAATAACATTTCTCTCATTGTGATCGTGGCCTTGGCCTCATTTTTAGAAAGCGGGTCCATTTCCATTTTCAACTTTTCCTTCAATCTGCAATCGGTGCCGCTCAATATCATCGGCATTTCTTACGCGGTAGCCGCCTTTCCTACCTTGGTGAAATCGGTTACCGCGGGGAATAAGCTGGAATTTAGGGAGCATTTGGTTTCTTCAGCCAGAGCCATCGTTTTTTGGTCACTGCCGGCCACTTTTCTTTTCGTGGTTCTGCGGGCGCAGATTGTGCGGGTGATTCTCGGCACCGGAGTGTTTTCCTGGAACGATACCCGGATGGTAGCAGCCTCTCTGGCCATATTCGCGGTGTCTGTTTTGGCCCAGGGCATGACCGCCTTGCTTTCCCGCGCCTATTACGCGCACGGCGAGACTAAGAGGCCGCTCATTATAAATTTCATCTGCTCTGGACTGATTATAATTCTTGCTTTCCTTTTCACTTACGCTTTCAAGCGCTTTCCCGACTTTGCCGGATTTATTACTCATTTGCTCAAAGTTTCCGATTTATCCGGCACGGAAGTGCTTGCTCTGCCGCTGGCCTATTCACTTGGCACCATTTTAAACTTTATTCTGCATTGGATATACGTGAAGCGGGACTTTATGCCCAAAGAGCCCTTCATCGCCAGAACTCTATGGCAAAGTTTGACTGCCTCCGCTCTTTTAGGGGTGGGGGCCTATATTTCTCTTAACATCCTGTCGCCCGTATTTGGCACAACCACTTTCCTCGGGATATTTCTGCAAGGGCTCCTCTCCGGCATCTTCGGCATATTAGTTGCCATAGCGGTTCTATATCTCCTGAAGAACAAAGAGCTCAGAGACTTGTGGGAAGCTCTGAAAACAAAATTCTGGCGCTCAAAAGTGCTGGTGCTCCAGCAGGAAGAACT
>JAKALJ010000007.1:0-4406 GCA_021813175.1 bacterium
TCCGCTGTCCATCCGAGCCATACTCTCTATAGCGGCACCTCTCTTGATGCGCATTGCCCGGATACGGCCAATACCGCTTTTGATGAATGCGCGGGGGTGGAACCGGGCGGCTCCTGGAGCTTTACTTTTAAGAAGAAGGGCGCGTGGAAATATCACAATCATCTTTCTCCGGGCGATATCGGCACAGTGATCGTGCAATAAGGAAGCAATTTCAAAAATTCATCCGGCTAAAATCATTCAAAGTTTTTCTGTCACTCAAAGTGAAATTCTTTCATTTTTTCTTTTGCTCGTTCTCGGAGCAGGGGATAGTTTGAAAGTTCCGGATCTTCGTTAATGAGCCGGACCGCTTCGGTCCGGGCGGCCTCCACCATTTTTAGATTTTTGATTGCTTCCATAGCAAGGTCTGATACCCCCCACTGCTTTCCGCCGGAAAGCTCGCCCGCCCCCCGCAAGGATAGGTCCATTTCCGCCAACTCAAAACCGCTTTTGGCGCTTTTTACCGCCCGCAATCTCTGCATGGTCTTTTCCGATTTGGCTTCGGCAAAGATATAGCAATACGCCTGATAGGCGCTGCGCAGTACCCGCCCGCGCAGTTGGTGTAATTGGGCCAAGCCGAAACGCTCCGCGCCTTCTATGATTATCACCGTGGCGTTTGGAACATTCACCCCCACTTCCACCACCGAGGTGGCGCACAATATATTTGTCCTTCCTTCGGAAAATTCTCTCATTACTTCTTCTTTTTTTTGTCTGCTCATTTTACTGTGCAGGATTCCGATCTGATACTCCGGGAATTCTTCATTTTTGAGCCGTTTAGCTTCGGCCACGGCCGATTTTGCCTGCAGAGCCAATTCTTTCGCCGGGTCGGGTTCAAAGATGCGCGGACAGATGACATAGGCTTGCCGGCCGGCCGAAAGCTCCCGGCGGATTTTTTCATAGGTTTCTCCGCGCCGGTTGGGCGGCACGATTTCGGTGATGATTTGCTTTCGGCCGGCCGGCATCTCGTCGAGTAGAGTAAGATCCAGATCACCGAAGATAGTGAGAGCCAAAGTGCGGGGAATGGGCGTGGCAGTCATGGAAAGGAGATGCGGGGCGGTCCGCCGGCCGGTGGAATCCTTTCGGACCAGTTTTCGGCGCTGGGCGGTTCCAAAACGATGCTGTTCGTCTATCACCGCCAAAGCAAGATTTTTGAATTTCACCGATTTCTGAATAAGGGCGTGAGTGCCGATCAATATCGGCATCTCTCCGCTTTCCACCCATTTCAAGAGCTGGCTTCGGGAAATGTTTGTAGAACCGGACTGTCCGCGCCCCGCGGAAACTTTGGAAGGAAATTTGCGACACCCGCTGCCGGTGACGAGACCGATGTTTATAGGATATTTGGAATGATTCGGGTTGAAATATTTGATAAAAGATTCAAAATGCTGGGCGGCCAGAATTTCGGTGGGAGCCATATAGGCAGCCTGCAAGCCGGCGGACATTCCTTTTTCCATCTTTTGCTTTACCACCATATAGGCGGCAGTGGCCGCCACGGCGGTCTTGCCGCTGCCCACGTCGCCTTCCAAGAGCCGGGACATCGGCACATCCTTTCCCATATCATTAAGAATAGCGTCAATGGCCCGTTTTTGGGCCCCGGTGGGCGTGAAAGGAAATCTGGCCATAAATTCTTCTTTCCCTTTTTCATCCTTCCGCACTATGAAAGATTTATTTTTTCGGTATTCCAAGCGCTCGTGCTGGCGTTCCAACTGGATGAAAAAAACTTCCTCAAAGGCGAAACGTTTCCGGGCCGCTTCCGCGTCTTTCGCGTTTCTCGGGGAATGGATCCAAAAAAGAGAGGACTTGAGCGAAGGCAAGTGGTATTTTTTCAAAATTTCTTCCGGCAGATAATCGGGCATACGATCCAAAACGCCTTCCTGAATAATTTTTAGAACGGCGTGATAAAACCACTTGGAAGTGATGCCGCGAGTTTCCCGATATACCGGATAAGAAGAACCGTTTTCTCCGAAGTCTCCTTTGGCAAAGAGGGAATGGTGCGAATCAGAGGGCATATAGGGAATTTTTTCAAATTCGGGATTAGAAAGATATAAACCGTATTTTCCTAAAGCTACATGGCCTGTGAGTTTTACGCTTTCCCCATCCTTGAGCATTTTAGCCAGATACGGCTGATTAAACCAGACAATTTTTACTTTTCCGGAGAGGTCCGATAGCTCCGCTTCGCCCATGGGAATCCGGGAACGGTATCCTTTTTTTACGGCGAGCTTGGATACTTTTCCGAAAACCGTGGCTGTTTCCCCGGCCAAAAGCTCTCCGATATTTTTTATGGCGCTCATGTCACTGTATCGGACGGGAAAATAATAAAGGAGATCCCGCGCGGAAAAAAGCCCGAGCCGAGAAAGAGCTTTTTTCTGTCTCTGGTCCAGACGAAATTTTGTTTCCAGACGATCGAAAAGTTCCATTTGCCGTGGTATTATAGCACTTAAATGATATATAAGATTATAGATTGGATTGACAGGATGTTTCCGGAAAGCGGGAACAGGGCCATAGATAAATTGCTCATTTTTGTCGGCCGGCGCTATTCGGTCCGAGCGCTTAGCTTGGAGAAAGACAAGACAAAGACAAAAAAATTATCTAAGATCAGAAAAGTTTGCGTGATCTACGACGTGAACATCGGGGACTTGGTCATCCTCGGCCCAGCCGCGACCGAAATATCTGGAATACTCGGGCCGGAAGCAAGAATAGATTGCATAGCCGGCAAAAAGGCGGCGGAACTGGTTCGGGAAATACCCGGAGTAACTGAAATTTTTCCGGTTTACCGGCATGTTCCATACCCAAGCGCGGAAGAAGTGGAAAAGATAAACGAAATTATTTCGGCGGAAAAATATGATTTGATTTTCAATTTCTCTCCATTTATTAAAAACAAAGATTTAGAATCAGGTCGGACTCCAGTCATAGATTTTCGCGGACTTGTGCCGGTCTTGGCAGAAATACTTTCAGACCCCAACAAGGTCGGGCATATTTCTTTCGGTTTCACCGCCTTTATTCGGGAAATTTTCGGGCAGGCCGGCGAACCCCGGAGGACAAATTCGGCAAAGCCCATCCTGGTTATTCAGAAAGAAGCGGTGCGGGAAGCGGAAGAATTCCTGCAAAAAAGCCATGTGCGGAGGGAAAAACCACTCATCATATTCAATCTGGCCACCGCCTCGCGCTTTACGGAGATTCCGGAGTCTTTGAAAAAATCCTTGCTTGGCGGATTATCCGAACTTCCAGCCACGGTGCTGATATATCCGGACAAAAGTTTTTCTGAAGGCGACCCGTCCGAAAATATTAAAATGATTCCAAAAAATTTTTCTCTTCCGGCCTTTGCCGCCCTGTGCGACAAGGCAGAATTTTTTTTAACCGGCGATACCGGGTCCATGCATATTGCCGCGGCCCAAAAGTTTTTTTCCGGCGCGGAAACGCCGGCCAGAAATAGAACCGCAGTATTTTCTATCTTCGGGGCGACTCCGGCCCGGCTGTACGGCTATGATTCAATCCGGCCGGGCTTCTTGCCAGCCGATCAAGACGCCGTTTCTCGGGTATATATGAAAGATACCGGCTGCCCCAGCTTGTTTTATATGAACAAAAATTCAATCCGGCACGATAAAGCTGAGGATTTCTTCAAAGGCATAGAAGCGGAAAAGATAATTTCAGATATACGCTCTCTTCTCTAACTTTCTTCTTCTAATTTTTCGGAAAACTTCCCGCTCCACTTGCGATATAGATATACGGCTAACCAAACAACCAGCACTAATATGACAACAATATATAAGCCATTTTTCACATATTTATAAAGGGTGCCGAAGATATTTCCAAAGAAATATCCCAGAGCCATGAATAAAAGCGTTTTTGGGACAATGATGACGGAAATGACGGTGATAAATTTTCTAAAAGACATCCGGCTGGAACCCGCCATGATTAAGCCCGGAGCCGGCAGGATGGGAGAGAACTTTATCACCACCAGCGACTTGCCCGGATGCTTCTCAAAAAAATGGCGCAGTTTCTCCATTTGTTCCGGCTTCACTTTGAAAAGATGGCCGAATCGGCGAATCAGGGGGGCGCTGCCGTAATATCCGATCGCATACCACATGAGGTCTCCCACGATATCTCCGAAGAAGGCGAGCAGAAAAATGGTCGGCAAGCTAAAGTATCCGAAAGTGTTGGCGAAAGCCATGGCCGCGGTTAGAATCTGTCCTTCCACCACCATCAAAAGAAAGATAATCGGATAGCCGTGCTGAGTGGCCCAAGTGAGAATCACCGGAAAAGTCTGGTTCAAGAGTACGTCAAAAATGTCCATAGAGAGATTATAACGTATCGAAATAATTCGCGCATTAAAAACAAGATTATGGAAAAATTTTGGAAATATGGTAGAGTAG
>JAKALJ010000007.1:4506-26872 GCA_021813175.1 bacterium
GAATCCCACCGTCTCCGCATTTGATCTGTACCCCAAAAAGTGGACACGAAGTACAGCTCAATAAAACGACTGAAATTTTTGGCATAATTTACACATGAAGATTTAGAACGCGCGAAGTAGATTTTCCTCTAAGAATCTTGAGGGATGGCGAGGGAATTTTAGTGGAAGCCGGGAAATACACTTTTTTCGGGGATGGAGAAGAAGTAAAAATCTGAGCGTGTAATCAAATTTTTTTTTTCCTTACTTGTTAAAGAAATATATTACAAAGATTCCGATGAAAATGATAACACCTCCGGGACATAAGTCAGTCCCCAGAATACCGAAGCGCCAAGGGCGAATATTATCCACATGCTGGAATTATAGCAGAAATTATAATCCCATTCACAAACTTGAAAAATCCTGATTAACAGTGTATTCTAAAAATAGCTCGAACTTGTTTTGCTCCTCGCCGCGCTTTGCGCGGCTCGGAATAGAGAAATTTTTTAATCACATGAATAAAAGAGTTTTTATAGCTCACGGCTGGGACGGCTATCCCGAAGAGGGATGGTTTCCATGGCTCAAAAAAGAACTTGAGACAAAAGGATTTGAAGTTTTTGTTCCGCAACTTCCCGAAGCCGGAAGCCCGCGAATACATAACTGGGTGCCGAAATTGGCGGAAGTGGTCGGTATCGCTGATGAAAATACTTACTTTGTGGGGCATAGCATGGGTTGCCAAACTATCGCACGCTATCTTGAAACTTTGCCCGAAGGCGTCAAAGTCGGTGGCGCGGTTTTTGTCGCGGGCTTCTTCAAGCGGCTTATGGGGCTTGAAGACGACCCCGATGTGCGAGAGACGGATAAACATTGGCTTGATACCCCGCTTGATTTGGAAAAAGTAAAATCCCATTTGCTGAAAAGTGTCGCTATATTTTCCGATAACGACCCTTATGTGCCGCTCGATAATCAAGACGATTTTCGAGATAAGCTCGGCTCGGAGATTATTATTAAGCAAAAGATGGGCCACTTTAGCGGAAGCAACGGCATAAATGAACTGCCGATTGCGCTTGAAT
The DNA here is from genome assembly GCA_021813175.1 of bacterium. Lineage (GTDB taxonomy): Bacteria > Patescibacteriota > Minisyncoccia > Phycocordibacterales > UBA9973 > UBA9973. Next base: position 5,556 of record JAKALJ010000007.1, read on the forward strand.
CAGTCCTAAAGATTGCCCAGTAAAAAATGTTGACTGTATTTATTTAATAATATACAATGGAAAGGTGAATATATTACCACTCCATTAGATATATTAAATATATGGCCACTGATAACCTCATCGCAAAACTTTATGCCTCGCCCAAGACCATCCTGACCACAAAGGACATAGCTTTGATTTGGGAAGAAACAAACACGGTAAACTTGCTTACCAAAATCAAGTATTATGCCAGACGTGGGTCGCTCATCCGCCTCTCACGAGGAATCTTTGCCAAGAATAAAGAATATGATCCGAAGGAATTGGCCGCCAGCATTTATACGCCTTCATACATCAGCTTTGAGACCGTACTCCGCGAAGCTGGCATTATTTTTCAGCATCACGATGCGACTTTTGTAGCCGGTCCCTATCCAATGTCCAAAAAAATTGACGGGCATACAATCGTCTTTCGCAAACTGAAAGATAGTATTTTATACAACGGACTTGGTGTGAAAAAAGAAAAAGAATATAGCATTGCCACACCGGAGCGCGCATTCCTTGATACTATTTATCTGTCTCCGAAATTTTACTTTGATAATCTTCGATCAATTAACTGGGAGTCTTGCTTTGAACTGGTAAAAATTTACGAGAACAAGCAGCTCGTGAAGCGATTAAAGAATTATCAAAAATATGCTCAATAAAGAAAAACACCAGCTCATCATGGGGAGAATATTGCGAGACATTTACTCTGACACTTCTATATCGTCCCTCATTGGATTCAAAGGCGGCACTTGCGCTTACTTCTTATACGGCCTCACCAGATTTTCCATTGATTTAGATTTTGATTTATTCAAGAGCGATGAAGTTACGCAACAGATGGTTTATGAAAAAATCGGCAGTATGCTCAAAGTATATGGTGAAGTGAAAGATCAGTACGTCAAACGGAACACCATCTTCTTTCTGCTTTCTTATGGTGATGCCGATCATAATGTCAAAGTGGAAATAAACGTAAGAATCCTAATGCCCAATATCAAGGAGCACTATGAACTGAAAGAATATCTTGGTATTTCGATACTGGCCGGTAAAAAGGATTACCTCTTTGCCAGTAAACTTGCTGCGTTAACTGATCGTAAGTCACTCGCCATGCGTGATATTTATGATGTCTGGTTCTTTGCCAAGAACAATTGGGATATTAATGTTGAAGTACTTAAAGCAAGAACTGGAAAAACCATCAAAGAACATATTGCCGGTTGCATTCCAATCATTGAATCAGTCAAGGATAAGGAAATTCTCCATGGTTTGGCCGAACTCCTACTAAACGAAAATGCTAAAGCGTGGGTCAAGGCGCATTTACGAGAAGAGACTATTTTCCTGCTCAAAAATTATATGTCGGTCGTAAAATAAGTACATATGATGCATAAAAATATCGAAGTTGAAATACGAGGACCTTTTTTATTAAGGGCGGGGTGAATGATAGGCGAAAAAGAGGACACGGAAAAAGTAAAGAATGAACTGGAAAATACTTGTCAAAAACTCGGGTTAAAAATATTCGATAAGAAGCAATTTTTTGATTATATAAATAAGTTAAATACTGAAGCAAACGAGGTATTTGATTACGAAAAATATACATCCGGATACTTCAAAAACAGGTTTAAATTATAGATCCCAAAAACGAAGCATTTAATATGCTAAAATATTTTTAGGCAGAAATCCCATAGGAAGCCTTGCTTCCTCTGGGAAGCAAGGCTTCCTATAGCGAGCTTAAAAAGTGATGAAATTTTTTAAATCAATATTGCTTTCAATCCGAGAGGGGATAGTGGCAAATCCTGAAATTCGGAAAATCGTCCAGAGATATCCGGGATTTTTTGCTTTTTTAAAAAGGCGGCTGGACAGGAGCAAATTTTCCGGTTTGCCCCTTACCTTTTTGCTCATTATTTTTTTGTATGTTTTTTATCTTTTTGTCGGAACCATTCAAGATGTCGTTACCGCCGGACCCCCGGTGGCGGCCGATATTAGGATTGCAAATCTGCTGTATGCTTTTCGCGACCTCGAGCTGATCAGGGTTTTTTTGTGGATCACTCTCTTCGCCAAGTGGCAGACAATTACAATTTTCATCCTTATCACCGCTGTTCTTTTATGGCTATGGAAAAAGCGGATGTATATTGCGCCGTTTTTTGTCACCCTCGGCGGTTCGTATTTGTTTTATGCCCTAATCAAAATAATCACACATCGTCTTCGGCCCGACATTGCCTATTATCTTGAAAAAGGATATGCCTTTCCGAGCGGCCACTCCACCACGGCAGTCGCCTTCTATGGATTTATTGCTTATATCTTGATTCGCCAATGCAAGAGTTGGAAAACAAAGATTGGCATTCTGCTTGCCGGTTTAATAATAATTTTCGGAGTAGGATTCAGCCGCATTTATCTCGGAGTCCACTATTTGAGCGATGTGTGGGGCGGGTATCTTTTTGGCGCTTTATGGCTCATCATCGGCATCAGCATTACTGAATGGCGCAAAGAGCAAAAACAGGAAGAGCCGGTTACCGCGCATAAGACGGCTAAACTCTTCTCCGTGCTTCTGCCTATTACCGGACTTATTTTTTATCTCGGTTTTGCTCTGCAATATAATCCGCCACCGAATAAAAACATTTCCAAGCCGATTGTTGTCGTTACAAGCAACATCCAAAATATTTTCAAGGATGAAAATCTGCCAAGGTTTACAGAAACTCTTACTGGCGAGAATCAAGAGCCCATCAGTTTGGTGCTTGTGACAAAGGATGATCAAAGGTTCATAAGGGATATGGAGCGCGCCGGCTGGACCCTGGCCGATAGACCGGATGCCGGTTCCATACTCAAGCTTGCCAAAGCGGCTTTACTGAACCGGAACTATCCGGCCGCGCCCATGACTCCGTCTTTTTGGAACGCGAAAACGCACGATTTTGGTTTTGAAAAAGCTACCCAAGCGCAGAGCGTCCGGGAACGTCACCACGCGCGATTTTGGAAAACAAATATAGAGATGCCGGATGGCCGGCGTGTATATGTGGGAACGGTCAGTTTGGATACGGGTATAAGGTGGTTCGTCACCCACAAGATTGCGCCGGACATAGATACTGAGAGGGAATTGCTGTTTTCCGATTTGGAAAAAGCAGGCCTGGTCGGCGTTTCCCAAAAAATCCAGTCTGTCCCGCCCGTGCTCGGAGAGAATTTCACCGGGGACCAGTTTTTCACCGACGGGAAATTATATATAATTTTTTTGAAATAAATTCATGGCAGCCTACCATTATATTTGGCCGAAAGAATCTTCATGAAAATTTCATTTTGCTCGTTTATATTATAAAAAATGAAAATTTTAATTATTGAAGACAATGAAAAACTGGCCTCGGGGATAAAACGAGGATTGGAACAGGAAGGCTACGCCGTCGATTATGTCTTGGACGGAGAGAGTGGCGCGCGGCGGATTGAGTTTGGCGCGCATGATTACGATTTGGTGATTTTAGATATCATGCTTCCCGGAAAAGACGGGGTATCCGTCCTGCGAGACTGGCGCAAAACCGGCATTACCATTCCGGTGCTGATGCTCACGGCCAAAGATGCCACCGAAGACAAGATTGCGGGGCTTGACTCCGGGGCGGACGATTATTTAATCAAGCCCTTTTCTTTCGAGGAGCTCGGAGCCCGCATTCGCGCCCTCTTGCGCCGTCCGAAAGAGGCTCTGCCCGCGGAATTAAAAATCCGAGATATTGTTTTGAACACCGCCACAAGAAAGGTAACCAGAGCTGGAAAAGAAATCCCTTTCACCTTGAAAGAATACATGGTCCTGGAATATTTAATGCGTTTCCCGAACAAAGTTATTACCCGAGATGAATTGTACGACCACGCCTGGGATTTTGCCGCCAACCCCTTCAGCAATACCGTGGATGTGCATATAAAAAATTTACGCAGGAAAATAGATCATCATAATCATGAAAAAATTTTGGAAACCATTCGTGGAGTGGGTTACCGGCTCAAGGCATAATATCTTTGAGCGCGCCCGCCTGAAACTCACCGGCTTATATATCGGCATACTTGCCGTTATTTTGGTTATTTTCAGCTTCACCCTTTATTATTCTTTGGCTAAAAATATCCGGGACAATTTTGAAGGAAATTTTTCGGACGAGCATGCTCAGGAACTGGCTATCACCAAAACGACCGACCGGCTGAAAACAACCATATTTGTTATTGATGCGGCGGTGCTCCTTCTTTCAAGCGGCCTTAGTTATGTTTTGGCGGGCAAAACCTTAAAACCCATTCAAGAAGCGATGGAAAAGCAAAAGCAATTTACCGCCGACGCGTCCCATGAGCTCCGGACTCCTCTCGCGGTTGCTCGAACCAATTTGGAAGTGGCTCTGCGGGAAAAAGAATGGAACAGTGAAAACGGGCGGGCTCTCGTGGCAAGCGCCGTTGATGAAGTAAAACTGATGACTAAACTGGCCGAAGATTTGCTGACCCTTGCAAAACTGGAAGGGGCGGAAAGAAATCTTACTTTCAGTAAAATTAACATAACCGAAATAGTGGAAGGGGTGGTAAAAAAAATGCGGCATTTGGCAAAAGAGCGGAACGTTTTGCTCTCTTTTGAACCCTCCAATGCCGTTTTTACGCACGGAGAAGCGCTCGCCCTAGAGCGTCTTTTTATGAATATCATAAACAATGCTCTTAGTTTTACTTTAGTCGGGGGGGCTGTGCATGTGTCTCTTTATAAAAATCATAAAAAAGCGATCATTCGGGTGGAAGACACGGGAGTGGGAATAGCCAAAGAAGATCTGCCTCGGGTGTTTGAACGTCTGTATCGGGCCGATAAAGCGCGGGTGAAGAGCGACGGAGCCGGCCTAGGGCTGGCTATCGCCGACGAAATTGCCCGAATACATCATGGCTCTATCAACCTCGAGAGCGAGCTTGGAAAGGGCACCATAGTCACCATCATCCTGCCGGCCGTGTCTTAACTTCACCCTGATTTCATCTCCTTTTTGTATGCTTTTGATAGTTCAAGAAGGTCGGCTTGGACCCACTAAAAATTTAAAAATAATTTAAGCAAAGCACATATGCAGTGGAATAAAAAAACGGCTTCTATCCTGGCGGTGTCCTCTCTGATACTTGGCGGGGCCGGAGTGATAGGGTTTCAAGTTCATGCTCAGCAAAGCGTCCCGGCTAATCCTATTCCGCAGGTCCAGACGGGACTCAGCGCGGCCAGCGAGCAAAACAGCGCTATGCCGGATAAAGACAACATCCAAGACCAAAAGGATAACGGCCTGCCGGAGTCTACCTTGGAGAGGAGCGGGACAGAAGCAAAAGGCGGAGCTGAAGCCAATGAAAATCTCCCCGGCGGCGGCCACCAAGATCAAACCGGAGGGAACGTTGACCATCAGTTTGATGGAGTAGAATAATAATTCTTGCTCTCCGTTTTGGGAAACACTCACGCCGGCGTGAGTGTTTTCTTTATTCATATTAAAGGGGGCGAAGCTGCCAATGTTTTGATGTATAATAGGCCGTATGAAGGAAGCGAATTCGGATAAGACAAGACATATCCTGGATAACCTATTTTTATTTTTTTCCATTTTTCTGACCAAAATGGCATATATGGTTTCCCGTTTTTTCGGAGCGGGCCGCGGTTCTACTTGGCCGGGAGAAATTGCCTTGCGGTTGCGGAGAGATTTTGTGCGAAAGGTAGCGGAAAAAAATGCCAGTCTGCGAATAGTCCTTGTGGTCGGCACCAACGGCAAGACAACCTCGGCCAAACTACTGGCGCATGTTTTGGATAAAAGCGGAGAGAGCGCCTTTTCCAACCACTCCGGAGCGAACCTTTTGAATGGAGTGGCTTCGTCCCTCATAAAACACTCGAACTGGCTGGGACGGATAAGAAAGCGAGTGGCTATATTTGAAATAGATGAAAATGCTCTTTCCCAGGTGGCTCGGCAAATAAAACCCGAAGCCATCCTTGTCCTCAATCTTTTCCGGGACCAGTTGGACCGGTATGGGGAAATAGACGCTATTACTCTGCGCTGGAAAAAAGTTTTTTCAGAGCTTCCAGCCAGGAGCTCTCTTGTTCTAAACGGGCAAGATCCGGCTATTTTTTACTTGGGACAGGGAGCCAAGAATCTTTCGGTGCATTACTTCGGCCTGCCGGAAAAAGAGCTTCCCGGCAAAAGTGTGGCTTTAGAGGCGGATTCCGTTTTTTGCCCGAATTGTTCCGCCCGCCTCCATTTTTCCGCTTTGGCCTATTCGCACATCGGAATTTTTGATTGTCCGAAGTGCGGGCTGGACAACAGCCGGGCAGTCGAAGATTTATCCCAAGGAATGGAAAATCCTTTGCGGGGATTATTCAACCGGTACAATTTAAGCGGGGCGATGCTCTTAGCCAAGACAGTTTTTGGCATTCCGCCCATAAAGTTTGCCAGATTCTTGCAGGATTTCGAGCCCTCTTTCGGCCGGCAGGAAAAAATAAAGTATCAGGACAGAAATTTTGTCCTGCAATTATCCAAGAACCCAGTGGGATTCAACCGAGCTCTGGACTTGTTGGAAGATAGCGAGCAACCAGTAAGAAACGTGCTGGTGATTCTGAACGATAACATTCCGGACGGACGAGACGTATCTTGGATTTGGGACGTGGAATTTGAACGGCTAGTGGGGCGCGCAGGCCGGATCTGGGTGTCCGGCCTGCGCGCCTACGACATGGCCATCCGCCTGAAATACGCAGTGCGCGAGACAGCCGGCAGAGAAAAATGGCAGAACATAACCGAACAGAAAATAGCGGTACGGGAAAATATAGGCGCCGCTCTTTCGGAGATAATAAAAGCATCCGAGCCGGAGGAAACCATTCATGTTTTGCCGGTATATTCCGCTATGCTGCTTCTACGGAAAAAATTAAGCGGAAAAACTTTTAAGTAATATAAGCGAAATGGAAAAGAATACGAAAAAAAATAATAACGCATATTCCATACTAGAGAGGCATGGCTTTATAAAAAAACATCTGATTATCGGATGGCTGTACCCAGAATTGATGAGCACTTACGGTGACCAGGGGAACGTCCGTATTTTGCGGGACCGGGCGGAGGGCAGGGAAATTTCCGCGGAAGTGCGGATAATTTCTCTTGAAAGTCCCGCCAAAGATATTGCCGAGGCCGATTTGCTTTTTATGGGCGGGGCTCAAGACCAATACCAGAAAATAGTTTCAGAAGACCTGCGGGCAAAGAAAAATGAATTGGGGGAAGCGATAGAGCGGGGAGTGCCGGGTTTGTATGTGTGCGGAGCGTACCAGCTTTTGGGAAAACATTATGCTATCGGAGCCCATACTAAAATAGAGGGGCTTGGTATTTTTGATTGCCACACCGAAAATCCGGGCACCGGCAAGCGAATGATTGGAAATATTGCCCTTCAGGCGGAAATCTCCGAATTGTCCGGCTACCCGATAATTGGTTTTGAAAATCACGGAGGAAAAACTTATCTCGGCGCTTCTGCCCGTCCTTTCGGCCGAGTGCTAAAAGGATTCGGCAACAATGGGGAAGACAAAGCAGAAGGAATATTCTACAAAAATAACATCGGCACCTATCTGCACGGACCGATTCTTTCTAAAAATCCCGAACTGGCGGATTGGCTGATTGGCAAAGCGTATGAAGTAAAATACAAAGAAGCGCTGCCGCTTGTTCCTTTGGACGATTCCTTTGAAAACAAAGCCCGCGCCGTTCTCTTCAAACGCGCTAATCTTAAGAATGGAAGGCAAGGTGAATATGTACCTTTGAGCGGGTTATGAGGCCGAGCGGGCACGGTTCGAGTCCGCCATTCGCCTTCGCCATTCGCCAGCTGGCGAAGGCGAATGGCGAAGGCGAATGGCGGAAGCGGAGACAGCGACCCCGGAAAAGAATATCCTGACCTGTCCATTCTAGCCACAGCTGTCCCACGGAAAATTCCGGCCGAAGTGACCACAAGAGGCAGTGTCGGCGAATTTGATTTCGTCCAGATGCAGGAATTTGCGAATACCTTTGGGCGATAAATCATATCCTTTTATTTCCATTTCTTTGCCGTCCACTATAGCCACCGCCATTACCGGCTCCGCTTTGCCGATGGCATAAGCGAGCTTGGTAAAAACTTCTTTTGCCCCGAATTTTTTTAGATAATCCACCGCTATTTTTCGGGCCATATACGCCCCGGAGCGATCCACTTTGGTATAATCTTTGCCCGAAAAAGACCCTCCGCCGATGGTGATTTCCGGCCCGTAATTGTCCACAATCAGCTTTCGGCCGGAAAGGCCCGTGTCCGAATCAAAACCGCCCTGATTCCAATCACCGGAAGGATTGATCAGATATTCTTCCGCGGGCAGAATGCTTTGCGCAAGAGCGAGCAAGTCGTCGTGTTTGGCATTTTGAAAACTGGCCACCACTGTTTTTACTTTCCCATTCTCCAAGGTTACCTGAGTCTTGCCATCGAACGGATATTTTTTATAAATCTCCAAGCATAGTTTTCGGGCCATCTCGTACTCGAGCGGCATCATACTTTCGGTTTCACTCGTGGCGTAACCTTTCATAATCCCTTGGTCTCCGGCGCCCCCGTTGTCCACTCCTCGGGCAATTTCCGGACTTTGCACCGCGATGTTGGAGATCACCCGATATCCTTCCCCGGTGATTTTTTTCACTATCTTTTCTATATCCGGCTTGGCCATACTGCGCGCCTCACCATTGATAGTCACCAAATTGTGTCCACCCATCACCTCTATGGCTGCCCGGCTTTCGGGATCCTCCGCCAGATACGCGTCCAAGATGCTATCCGCGATCAGGTCGCATGTTTTGTCAGGATGTTTTTTTGAAACAAATTCGGCAGTCTTTGTCATAATTTTTTTATTAAAAATTAAAAACCCGCCATTGGGGCGGACTAAAGAATTATCTTTCCCCACTGGGTTGGATTTGGCACCTTTGCTTAAAATTTTTATTGAAGCAGGGTTGCCGGGCGAGTCCTCGAGCCAATTCTCTCGTCGCCGCTCTTGATAAATATTTAACTGTACTCCAATTATATACCTTTCTTTTTGTTTCGCAAATAAGATACTGCTCCGGGCAATACGGAGAGAACGGCGATCAGGATGACTATGGGCAAAAGATACATGTCAATGTTCGGCACCGCCTCGCCCAGAAAATATCCGAGCATGGTCACGCTCACGCTCCAGAGAATTCCGCCCCATACGTTGTATTTGAAAAAAGTTCCATAATCCATTTTGCCCACCCCGGCCAGAACCGGCGCGAAAGTGCGCACCACCGGCACAAAACGGGCCAAAAGAATGGTCTTTTTTCCGTATTTTTTAAAAAAGGCTTCCGCTTCTTCCACCCTTTTCTTTTTGAACCAAAAAGATTCTTCATGTTTCCAGATTTTCGGCCCGTATTTTCGGCCCAGGAAATATCCGAACTGGTCGCCCAAGACAGCCCCCAGGGCTATCACTATTATCAATATCGGCAAGTTCAAATACCCGGCCGCAGCCAGGAGTCCGGCGCTAAAAAGTAAAGTATCTCCGGGCAGAAAAAAACCGATCAGGATGCCGGATTCGGCGAAAATAATAAAAAAGATGCCCGCGTATCCAACAGCTTTTATAATTCCGAACAGGTCCGGATGCAAAATAAAGTTCATTTGCGTACCCCGTACTTGCCGGAAGCGAGCCATTTATAAGTAGTCATTTCCCGCGGACCCATCGGCCCGCGAGCGTGCAATTTATCGGTGGAGTTGCCGATCTCCGAACCCAGGCCGAAGACCGCGCCGTCCGAAAAACGGGTGGAGGCGTTTACGTATACCACGGCCGCGTCCACTTCTCTTTGGAATCTTTCCGCGTTTTTTTTGTCTTCGGTCAAGATGGCTTCGGAGTGTTTGGAAGAATATCGGGCGATGTGCCGGAGCGCTTCTTCCAGGCCGGAAACGATTTTCATAGACATCTTCTGGCTCAGAAACTCCCGGCCGAAGTCCGCCGGCTTGGCCCGTCGAAGCAAATTTTTCGGATGGCAGTTCTTTAATATATTGAAAGATTTGCCGTCGCCAAAAATCTCCACTTCTTTTTTTGCCAAAAGCTTCGACACCATGGGCAGGAATTTCTCCGCGATCTTTTCATGCACTAAAGCAGTGTCCAAGGCGTTGCATACGCTCGGACGCTGTGTCTTCGCGTTAAAAATTATTTTAGCGGACGGAGCGAGCTTGGCGGAAGCGTCCACATATGTATGGCATACCCCGGCTCCGGTTTCTATCACCGGCACGGTAGCGTTGTCTCGCACGAAATCTATCAGCCGGGCGCTCCCGCGGGGAATGGCCAGATCCACCAGTCCGCGGGCGGTGATTATCTCTTCGGCCGCCCCTTTAATTTTTGGGTCAATGAATTGCACCGCTTCCGGGTCCGCCTTGGCCGCCCGCAGAGCCTCCCGGATGATTTTATGCAAAGCGATGTAGCTTTCTCTTCCATCCCGTCCGCCCTTCAATACTGCGGCATTGCCGGAGATGAGGCAAATGGCGGAGACGTCCGTGGTAACATTCGGACGAGATTCGTAAATAATGCCGATTACTCCTATGGGCACTCGCTTTCGGCAGAGTTTCAAGCCGTGACGTTTCCGGCAATCAAAAGTTTCTCCGATGGGGTCGGGCATTTTGGCCAGACTTTCCACTTCCCGGGCCATTGTCTCTATGCGCTCTGGAGTGAGCAACAGGCGGTCGCGCATCGGGTCCTTTTCCGGAAATTTTTTCAAGTCTTTAGCATTTGCCGCCAAGATTGTTTTTTTGTTTTTGCGCAACCCTTTGGCCAGGTTCTTCAGAATCAGTTTTCTCTGTTTATGCGGCAAAAGCCCCAGCCTCAAGGACGCCTTCTTGGCACTCTTTAACTGTTTCTCAATCTTCTTATTCATTTAGTTCTTTTGCCCGTTTGTAAGCCGCCCGCACTGCTTTTTCCGTCATTTTATCAAATTTTAGAACTTTTAAGGCCGCTTCAGTGGTGCCGCCTTTAGAAGCGACCCTCTTTATCAGCTCTGCGTATTCCGCGTTCTCGGCAAGGAGAGAAGAAGCGTGGAAAGTTTTTTGGACGAGCCTTCGGGCTTCTTCGGGGCTGAAGCCGAGTCCCTCAGCCGCTTTACTGAGCGTTTCCGCGAATCGGAAGAAATAGGCGGGACCCGAGCCGGACACGGCCGTGATTTTATTGATGTCGTCCTCTTTTTGTACCTCAAAGTTTTCCATAATCATGTCCAAAAATTTTTTCACTTTTTTCTTTTCTTCCGCGGACAGGCCGTATGTGATCCAGCCGGCAATACCCGAACCTACCGAAAGCCCAAGGTTCGGCATCACCCGCGCTATCTTGTCATGTCCGGAGAGGGAAGAGATTTTTTTTATGGAAACTCCCGCCATGATGGAAACCAATATCGTCTTTTTTCCAAGTTTCAGCTTTTTGATTTCTGCCAGCGCTTCAGTCGAGTTTTGAGGTTTTACGGAAAGAATCGCGAAATCAGCCGCCTTAGCGCTGGCGATAGAATCGCCCTGGTCCGCCGGAGTAACCGCCGCTTTTCCTTCCAAAGCTTTCCCGATGGCTCGGCCCATAGTTCCGTATCCGATGATGGTAACTCTTGGTTTCATTTTTTCTTTTTTTCCGCCTTAAAGACTGTGCCGGAAAAATTCTTTTTTCTAAGGATGGCGGAAAGAATACCTTTTTCCAAGCCGTTGCCCACATACGTTTCTATGCCGCGCTCCGTGGCGTATTTGGCCGCTTGCACCTTGGAAAGCATTCCGCCTATACCCATATCAGATTTGCCGGAAACGCACAGTTTTTCTATCTTTGCGTCCACTTTTTCTACTTTTTTTATGAGTACCGCGTCCTTGCTATGGTCCGGATTTTCGGTATACAGGCCGTTTTGGTTAGTCAGGATTACCAGCTTGTCCGCGCGCACCCCCGCCGCCACCATGGCCGAGAGCATATCATTGTCTCCTACAGTCAGGTCTTCGGTCTTCACGAAATCGTTTTCGTTAATGATGGGCAGGATTTTGTGCGCAAGCATCGCTTCAATGTTTTCCACGAAATTTTTGAAACGCTCTCGGTCAGTGAAATCATCGGAGAGAATCAGCACTTGACCTACAGACACCCCATGTTTTTTCCCTTCGTTGATATAGCCGTGCATAAGGAGCGGCTGGCCCACCGCGGCCGCCACTTTCTTTTTGTGCGGATCGGAAAAGCGCAGATGCAGCATGCCTGTGCCGATGGCTCCGGAGCTGACCAGCACTACTTCGTGTCCGCTTCGCATGGCCCGAGCTATCTCTTTCATCAAGAAGCTCGCCTTCTTTCGATCAAAACCGCGCCTGCCGGTCACCACCCTTGTGCCTACTTTTAGCACCATTCTCATAAGCGAATTCTATATTATATAAACCTAAAAAGGAAGCCCTTCTTCCTTTTTTTAAATATGTGGTGTAATAAAAGGGAAACTCTGGAAAGAATATTTCCGACCTGTCCCAAAGATTTCAAATATTAAACAGGACGAAAGGCTTTCTTTTTCCTGTGATTAGTGGGCGAGGGTAAAGGCGATTACCCGGCGGGCGCCGGCGGTTTCCAAAACTTTTTTCGCCTCGGAAAGAGTGGCCCCGGTGGTAACTACGTCGTCAATCAAGATGAAGTTTCGGCCGCGGATTTTTGGCTTTTCCGAATCCTTTATAAAAAAAGTTCCGAGAACGTTTGCCAGCCGCCTTTCTTGTCCTGTGATCCGAGCTTGATGTTCGGTTTCTGTTCTTTTTTGCAGGATGCCGGTTTCGGTTCGCAAAACTCCGCCGGAAATTTTTTCCAGTTCTCGGCACAGAAGCTCCGCTTGATTGTATCCGCGTTCCCGCCGACGTTTTTCCGATATGGGCACCGGCAAAAGAAGCGGACTCCGGAAATTTGAGAGAAACAGCCGATCGGACAGCTCCTCCCAAATTCCTCCATACATCGCTTCCGCGAAAGATACGGCGACACTTTTTCTGTTCTGGTATTTTAAGAACCACACCGCTTTTCGCACTTTTTCTACTCTATAATCGTAGAAGGAGAATATCCACCCTCCGGCCAATGGTTCCGGCGAGGGCGCTTCCGACAGACACTCGAGGCACAGTCCGGGTCCGGCTCGGCCGCAATTCTCGCAGTATTCCGGAAAAAACAATTGTAATATGGCGTTTAATATGCTCATTGTGCTATAATTTTAGCATTAAATTTATGGATAATCCGCTAAAGGGCATCTTTTCCAATATTAAGCTTTTTCAAAGTTCCGGCGGGGAATTCGCTCTCGGGGTGGATGTGGGTTCTTCTTCCATCAAGGTGGTGGAGGTGAAAAAGAAAAGCGGAAAAGTGGCTCTTGAAACCTACGGAGTAATCTCTCTCGGTCCCTACGCACAAGAGGATATGGGCAAGGTTACCAATCTAAGCATTGAGCAGACGGCGGAGGCTCTCAGAGAAGTGATGAAGCAGGCGGAAACCAGCACCTATTCCTGCGGTATTTCCATACCGGTGCAGTCCAGTCTTATTTTTTCTATTTCACTTCCTCCTCAAGTGGCCGATAGCCAAATCCGGGCAGTGGTGCCGATAGAAGCGCGCAAGTATATTCCGGTTCCGATTACCGAAGTGTCTCTGGACTATTTTGTGCTTCCCGCCCGAGAACCCACTTTTGAAGAAGAGAACAATCCGGAAGCGGCCGCCGTGCCGCCGGCCAACAAGGAAGTGCTGGTGGTGGCTATCCAAAACGACGCCATCGCCAAATACCGCTCTCTCTCTTCCCAATGCGGGCTGGACGCCAGTTTTTTTGAACTGGAGATTTTTTCTTCCATGAGGGCCAATCTTGAACACGAACTTTCTTTGGTGCTCCTGATTGATTTCGGCGCTTCACGCACCCGTCTTTCCTTGATTGAATTCGGGATGCTTAAAGCTTATCACACCGTGAATCGCGGGGGAGCGGATATCACCGATGCCATCGCCCGCTCCTTGTCTATCCCTTTTTCCAAGGCGGAGGAGATGAAAAAAGAATACGGCCTTTTTGAAAATCCGGCGGAAAAAAATCTTTCCGGCATAATCAAAACCCACCTGGATTATATTTTTTCGGAAACCAATACTATGCTCTTTAATTACGAGAAAAAATACGGCAAGTCTCCGGCCAAGATTATTTTTTCCGGCGGGGGATCCATGCTAAAGGGCCTAACTGAAGCGGCAGCCGCCAATTTCAGGGCGAATATAGAGATAGGCAGACCTTTTGAGAAAGTGGGCGCCCCCGCTTTTTTAGAGAAAGTGCTTTCAGCCACCGGCCCAGAGTTTGCCGTAGCCATCGGTCTGGCATTGCGAAAATTACAATAAGTGAGATAATGGAACGAAGAGAAAATGGACGCGGATTTTCAAACATCATTCATCCCTAAAAAACCGGTGGCGCCGGCCCCCCAAGAAAAGGGCAAGCCCATCAGTTTTCTTTCCCTTATCTCACTCTTAATATTTTTTACCATGCTCATCGCCACTGGAGTGATGTATTTTTACAAAGGAACCCTCTCTGCCGGCATCACCAAAATGCAAAACGATTTAAAATTGGCGGAAAATCGCTTTGAACCGGCTACCTTAGCCAAAATCGAACTCCTGGACCGGCGCCTGAAAGCGGCCAATACCGTTCTCGGCCGGCATATGGCAGTCTCTCCTATTTTCAAAGAACTGGAGAAAGTTACCATTAAATCGGTGCGTTTTACCAGCTTCGACTATAAAGCAAGCGGGACCAAGAACCAGACCATAGAGGTGAAACTTGCCGGAGTGGCTTCCGATTATACTTCCGTCGCCCTGCAGTCGGAATTTCTAAATCAGAATAAATATTTTTTGAACCCGGTCTTTTCCAATCTGGCTCTGAACGAAAAAGGAAACGTTACTTTTGACCTTGAATTTTCAGTAGACCAGAATTTCGTGAACTATGAGAAATTACTTGCCGCCTCCGCCAGCGGAGCGAACCAACAGCCATGATCAAGTTTGTAATCCCAGCCATTTTAATAGGAATCTCCGCGGCTCTCTTTTTCGGATTTGCCGATCCGATCTACAATGAAATTTCCGGCCTAAAAACCCAATCTGCCGCCTATAACCAAGCTCTTTCCAATTCCAAGCAATTGGAAATGGAAAGAGACCGGCTCACCGCCAAATACAATGCCATTGACCAACAAAATATCCAGAAACTGGAAAAGCTTCTTCCAGACAGCGTGGATAACATCCGCCTGATTTTGGAGATTGAAAAAATCGCCGCTTTGTATGGTATGAGCATCAAAGACGTGAAATATAATTCCAAAGAAGAAAACAACGCTTCGGTGGGCCAACGTTCCGGCGGGGGAAATATTTCAGCCGGCCCTTACGGCATCTGGAACTTGCAATTTTCCACTAACGGCACTTACGACAATTTTGTCCGCTTTTTGGAAGGATTGGAAAAGAATCTCCGGATAGTGGACGTGTCTTCCATAAATTTTACCGCCCAGGACGTGCCCGGGCTCAATTCGAGCGTCCAGAGAGTTTATAAATACGACATTACCTTAAAAACTTACTGGCTAAAGAGCTGAAATGAAAGGAAAAATAAAAAACATAATAATAATAATAGTGGTGGCGGGCGCTTTGATTTTCTTGTATTTCGCTCTTTTCGGCGGCGGCGGTTCTGAAAACGCCCCCCTCACTTCCTCCGTTCCAGCCGGCGGACTGCGCGATTTCAATTCCGCCTTGCCGGATCTTTCAAACTCTTCCGGATTAGCCGTGGGCAACAGCTTCCTCTCCCTGCTTCTTTCGGTCAAAAGCGTCCGCTTGGATGATTCCATTTTTTCCGAAGCGGCCTGGTCCAGCTTAAACGATTCAAGCGTGGTCTTAAATCCGGTGAGCGGGGATGAAGGCAGGTCCAATCCTTTCGCTCCGATAGGAGTGGATGTGGTTGGCGCGTCCGGACAAATGCCTCCGCCAGCCGGAGACAAAACCAAAGGGTCGAGCGGCACTAATTCCAATGTTGGACTGAGTTCGAGCAAAGCGTCCAGCTCCTCGGATACCGGCATAGGCTTACCATCCGCGTCCGGCTCAAAAACTAAACGCTAATCTGCGAAAGCAATGAGTTTTTTAGAAGAATTGGCCTCCGCCGGGCTGATTAAAAAAAATCAAATAGATCTGATAAAGAACTTGGCTTTGGAAAAATACGGAGGAGATATTCAAGAGGCCCTGGTGGAAAGCGGAGTTCCGGAAGAAAAAGTGCTCTCGGCCATGGGGCAGTATTTGAAAATTCCGGTCCGGAAAATACGCGCGGACGAAATCTCTTTTGACGCCCTAAAGTATATTCCGGAAGATTCGGCCGTGCATTACCACTTTGTGCCCATCACTCTGAAAGACGGAGCTCTGGAAGTGGGCATAACTGATCCGGAAAACGTGCAGGCCATGGACGCTCTGGAATTCATTTCAGCCAAGTCCGGCGTTCCTTTTAAAGTTTACCTTGTATCCAAAAGCGACTACCAAAGCGTGCTCGGGAGCTATCAGGGCATGTCCAGCCAAGTGGAAGAAGCTCTGGATGATCTGAAAAAAGAACAGATGGAAGAAACGGCCAAGATGGAAAACGAGGCCAAAGATTTGGGCAAGGAGATAAAAAAAGCTCAGGCTGAAGGAGAAGAAAAAATAGTAGAGGATGCCCCGGTCATCAGGATCGTAGCCGTGCTCTTGAAAAACGCCATAGAACAAGGGGCTTCGGACATACACATTGAGCATACCGGGGAGAAGATAAAGGTGCGTTTCCGGGTGGACGGCATTCTGCACACTGTACTGGTTTTGCCGCCCAATATCCACAGCGGCATCGTGGCCAGGGTGAAAATTCTGACCAAGTTGCGCCTGGATGAGAAACGTAAACCCCAAGACGGATCCTTCAGCACCATAGTGGACGATCGAAAGATTGATTTCCGGGTCTCCACCATGCCTGCCTATTACGGAGAAAAAGTGGTGATCAGAATTTTGGACTCGGTAAGAGGAGTGAAACCGATAGACGGACTTGGGCTCTCCGAGCGAAATCTGGAAATGGTCCGCCGGGCGCTCGCCAAGCCCTACGGGCTGGTATTGAATACCGGCCCCACTGGCAGCGGCAAATCCACCACTTTGTATTCTATGTTAAATGAGCTGGATAAAGAAGAAAACAACATTGTTTCTCTGGAGGACCCGGTGGAATATCACATTCCGGGGATTAACCAGTCTCAAATGATGCCGGAGATAGGGTACACTTTTGCTTCCGGCTTGCGCTCCATTTTGCGCCAGGACCCGGATGTGATTATGGTGGGCGAGATCCGGGACAAGGAAACGGCGGAGCTTGCCATTCAGGCGGCTCTGACCGGGCACTTGGTGCTTTCCACTCTGCATACGAACAACGCCATCGGAGCGGTGCCCCGGCTGGTGGATATGGGAATCGATCCGTACCTTATCGCTCCCACCTTGATTCTTTCGGTGGCTCAACGCTTGGCTCGCACCACTTGTCCGGAGTCCAGAAAACTGGTGCCGATGGACGAAAGTTTGAAAATGCAGATAGAAAAAGAGTTGAAGGATTTGCCGGACAAATTCCGGCAAGAAATAAAAATCAAAGACCAGATGTACGAGACTGTCCCTTCGGAAAAATGCCCTTCCGGCACCAAAGGACGTATCGCTGTTTTTGAAATGTTCGAGGTGGATAAGGAAATGCAGAACGTTATTTTGAAAAATCCGGTGGATGCCGAGATATACAGAGTGGCTCGTTCTCACGGAATGCTCTCCATGCGGGAAGACGCCATTATGAAAGCTCTGGACGGAATCATTCCTCTGCAAGAAGCGTATAATTTTAATAATCAGAGCGATTAGAAATTTGCCGTCCCCCGCGTGAAATCTTAAGTATGCTATAATAGCGGAGTTATCTGTTAATAAGCTGTAAAATGGATTACAAAGCAAAATTGGAAGAGCTCATAACCATCGTGGTCCGAGAAAACGGCTCCGATTTGCATATCGGTTCCGGCCGAGTGCCGGCTATCCGGGTGATGGGAGAACTTATTTTTCTTTTAAAACAGCCGGTGTTGAGCAAGGAAGAAGTGCTCGGTATTTTGGAAGTGGTTTTGGGCAAGGATAAACTGGAGAATTTTAAGAAGACTCAAGAAGCGGATTTTTCCTACGAATTTGCCGGAACCGCCCGCCTGCGGGGCAACGCTTTTTTTCAAAGAAGAGAAATATGTATTGCCTTCCGGCTCATTCCGGCTATCCGCAATTTTGAACAGCTTAATCTGCCTCCGGTACTGGGAGAAATTGCCCGCCGTCCCCAAGGTTTCTTCTTGGTGGTCGGGCCGGTAGGGCAGGGCAAATCCACAACCTTGGCGGCCATGATAGATTTTATTAACCACGAGCAGGCTCGGCACATCATTACCATTGAAGACCCCATAGAGTATGTGTTCACTCCTGACAAGTGCATGATTGACCAGCGGGAAGTGGGCATTGACACCAGGGATTTCCATACCGCTCTCAAATCCGCTTTCCGGGAGGATATGAACGTGATTATGGTGGGAGAAATGCGCAACCCCGAAACCATTTCCACCGCCGTAACCGCGGCGGAGACCGGACATTTGGTGCTCTCTACACTGCATACCAACAACGCTTCTCAGACCATCGACCGGATTATTGATTCTTTTCCCGGATACCAACAGGAGCAGATCCGGATGGAGCTTTCCTCCAGTCTTTTGGGAATTTTTTCCCAACGACTGATACCGAAAGAAACCGGAGGACTCATTCCCGCTTATGAACTTCTTTTTAACAATAAAGCGGTCGCCAACTTGATTCGGGAAAAGCGGACTCAGGAAATTGACATTGCCATAGAAACCGGATCGGAATTCGGCATGGTGGATTTGAACCGCTCCCTTTCCGAGCTGGTCCGCGCGGGTTCCATTTCCGCCGAAAACGCTTACCAATATTCTCTGAATCCGAGAGGTTTGGAGAAGATGCTCTAAAATGCTTTTCAAATACAAAGCCATTGATCAGAAGGGTGGAAGCAGGGGAGGCGAAGTGGAAGCTCCGGACAAAAATTCCGCCATCAGCGCCCTGCAGAGGCGGGGTTTGATCGTTACTTCCATAGAGGACGAAAAATCCAGGAAATCCATCTGGGACCTCACTTTCTTTGAAAGAGTGCCGCCCAAAGATATCGTGATAATGTCCAGGGAAATTTCCACCCTGTTTGAAGCACAGGTTTCCGCTTTGCGGGCTTTTACTCTGATGGCCAGCAATACGGCAAACAGGATGCTGGCTCGGATATTAACTGAAGTATCCGACGACCTGGCCGCCGGAGTTTCTATTTCCGAAGCTCTGGCAAAACACCCGGAAGTCTTTTCCAATTTTTACGTGAATATGGTAAAAGCCGGAGAAGAAACCGGCAAACTGAACGAGACCTTCGCCCATTTGGCGGATTATCTGAACCGCCAGTATGAGCTCACCTCCAAAACCAAGAACGCCTTAATTTACCCCGTATTCGTGATTGTCACTTTTTTCGTGGTGATGGGACTGATGTTCGTGGTAGTCATCCCGAAATTGAAAGGGATTATACAGGATTCCGGGCAAACGCCGCCCTTCTTCACCCAAATCATCATCGCCCTTTCCGATTTTTTCACCCGCTATGGATTTCTGGTGATAATATTCCTAATCCTGGGAGGAGTGTGGCTCTGGCGGCTCACGGCTTCCGAAAAGGGAAAAATTTATATTGATAAACTGCGCCTGGCATTGCCTGCGGTGGGAAATTTGTATCGGAAACTTTTCCTTTCCCGCATCGCGGACAATATGAACACTATGCTCATTTCCGGTATCCCGATCGTGCGGGCTATTGATATCACTTCTTTAGTGGTAGGCAGCAAAGTATACAGAGAAATATTGAACGAAATGTCCGACGGAGTGAAATCCGGGCTCTCCTTATCCGCGGCTTTGGAAAGGCACACGGAGCATATTCCCCCCATGATGACCCAGATGGTGAAAGTGGGGGAAGAGACCGGGTCGCTCGGAACTATTTTAAAAACCCTGGCGGATTTTTACAAGCGGGAAGTGGACGACGCGGTGGACACTCTGGTGGGACTGATTGAGCCGGTGATGATCGTGGTGCTCGGTCTCGGAGTGGGAATTCTGCTCGTATCCATCCT
This sequence comes from bacterium, assembly GCA_021813175.1. Classification (GTDB taxonomy): domain Bacteria; phylum Patescibacteriota; class Minisyncoccia; order Phycocordibacterales; family UBA9973; genus UBA9973. Next base: position 25,680 of record JAKALJ010000007.1, read on the forward strand.
GATGCCTATTTACAATCTGGCCGGTTCCATCCAGTAAACAGTCAACCCGCCAGGTTGACTGTGGATAACTCTTCTTGCTTTGACAGAGAAATACTGTGCTATAATTCAAGCAAAGATAAAGGTCCGGAGACTGTTAAAAAACTTTAATATTATCAAAATGAAAAAATTAATTTATAAAAGAGGTTTTACTTTGATTGAACTTTTGGTGGTGATCGCCATTATCGGCATTCTGGCCTCAGTGGTGCTAGCATCGCTCAACAGCGCTCGGAATAAAGGAAACGACGCGGCCATCAAAGCAAATTTGGATAATGCTCGAGCCCAGGCGGAACTATACTACGACAGCAACGCCAACTCCTACACAAATGTATGCACAGGTACTGCAAATGGTGTAGCTGGTATAGCAGCTATGATTACTGGAGCCACTAAAGCCGCCAGCCCTGGCACTGCTACATGCCGAGATTCCGCTATCGATTGGATCGCGTACGCTCCTCTCAAGGCTCCTTATGCTGATAATGGTATTCAAATCACTTACTGGTGCGTGGATTCAAAAGGGGCTTCGAAAGGACTGCCAGGTGCTCCAACTGGTAATGTTTGTCAGTAATAGTCTGATATGGAATGATGCTAAAGAAAAAACACCCCTTTGGGGTGTTTTTGTTTTTTGGGCGTGGTATAATTGGCATACAATAAATGACTTTCATTCTTGCCATTGTCTTTTTCTTCTTTGGCCTCTCTATGGGCAGTTTCTTAAACGTGATAATTTTCCGGCTGAACACCGGGCGGAGCTTTGGCGGGCGCAGCAAATGCCTATCATGCCAGAAGACCCTTTCCTGGTATGAGCTCGTGCCGGTGGCAAGTTTCATCCTGCAGGGAAGGCGGTGCCGTTCCTGCCGGGCGAAACTTTCCTGGCAATATCCGGCGGTGGAGCTTCTCTCCGGTCTTATCTTCGCCGGACTCTTCCTGCGCTTCACTAATTTGTTTTATTTTGGCAGCGCGCTTGATTTTTCCGTCACCTACGCCTTTTGCGCCATTATTTTTTCTCTGCTTCTTTTAATAGCTGCCTATGATTTGAGGCACAAAGTGATTCCCGATATCCCGGTATTTATTCTAATTGCCCTCTCTTTTGCCGGTCTATTTCTATTTTCCGGCGGGTCTTTCCATTTGCATTTTCCCGCTTGGCAGGAATTTCTGTACGG